>JAYWFC010000177.1:0-2883 GCA_043778995.1 Aestuariivirga sp. | reverse complement strand
ATTCATTTCCCCGAGGAATTATGCAGATCAAGAATTGCCACGCCGCTTGGCGTGCGGTCAAGCATTCAGAATCTGTTGGATGGTCAAGCGGGTTTGCGTGTGATCAGCACAAAGCCTGGTGCCACCAGCCGCTGCAAGGGCTTTGCGCCGCAAGGCATCGCTGGAAAAACCGATGAAATGCACGTTGTTGGAAAGGCCTGCTTTCACATCGCTCACATTGTCGCCAATAAAAATAATGCGCGATGTTGGAATTCCAGAGGCCGCAATCGCCCGCCCCAAAATTTCTGTCTTATGCCCGCCGCCGTCTGCGCCGTATGCCAGTTCGCAAACGGGTGCCCACATCTGCGCCTGTAGCAGCCGGAGCCGCGCCGCCTCGCGAAAATTTGCGGTGGCAATGCCCAGCTTTGTATGGGAAGCAAAAGAAGCCAGCATTTCACCCGCGCCTGCGATAGGCTGCGCCATTACCCCAACGTTGTCACTCCGGCGAAAGCCAGGGTCTTTGTCAGACAAATTTCGGTTTTCGCCGGAATGACGAATGTTAAGATGATATTCCAACAGAGCGAGATATTCTGAGGTGATTGCATCCACCTCGGTTCGCGGCAGATCATAACGCTCCACAATCTCACGCACGATGTCTTCATCGTTGCGAATGCTGTAGCTATTCCAATCACGCGAAAGCAAATCTGCATCCATGCGCTTGGCGAAGGGTTGAAAGAATAACTCCTCTTCAGCGTGCGTCAATTCCAGCAACACGCCGTCCACATCAAAAATAATCGCCCAGTCTTTCATGCCCCAACCATCGCAGGCGTCATTTCGATCAACGTGGGCCCGTCAGCTTTCAATGCGGCGGCAATGGCTTTGGCAAGTGCGCCAAGATTTTCTGGCCGCGTGGCCCGCGCACCATATGCCTTGGCCAGCATTTGAAAATCCGGGTTCAGCAAAGTCACGGCGTTGGGTTGAATGCCCGCATCCACCATATTGTCGCGGATTTGCCCCAGCGCATCGTTGTTCCACAACAAAATCGGAATGGGTAATTTGTGCTCAACGGCTGTGCCCAATTCATTCAGTGTAAATTGCAAACCATAATCACCAACCAGTGCTGCCACCGGCTTTTCACCCACGCCAAATTTGGCACCCATGGCCGCAGGTAAACCAAAACCCAAAGTGCCAAAGCCTGAGGGGTGAAGCCACGTGCGTGGGCGAAACATCGGGAAAACTTCGTTGCCCGCATAAGCTATTTGCGTCATGTCGGAAGCCACCACACAATCATGCGGCAAGGCTTCGCGCACAACAGCCAAAACCTTGCTGAGTTGCCTTCTCAACGGCAAGTCATCGGTTGGTGGCGAAAGTGTCGCCACGCCTTGGCGTGCTTTCACCAGTGCCGCAATCCGCGCCAGTGCTTCACCCGCATCGCCCAAAATTGCAATCTCGGCCGCATGGGGCCGCGCCAGCGAGGCCGGGTCAAGATCAATGCGAATAAGATTCTGCGTGATGGAAAAATTCAAATCCCAATGATCGGTTTCGGAAAGTTCTGTGCCAGTGGCAAGAATGCAATCAGACCCCATTAAAAACTCGCGGGCGGCCTCCAGCATAAGGCGCGGGCCCCACACCTGTGGATGATCAGAAGGCGCAACGCCTTTGCCCGCCACCGTGGTGATCATTGGCGCGTGCAAAGCTTCCGCAATTTTCAAAGCAGCAGCGCCAGCACCTTGCGCCCCACCGCCCAGAATAATGCAGGGCCGTTTCGCGTTATTGAGTTTGGTGGCCGCAGCAACAATTTGCGCCTCGGCAGCTATGGGCCGCGTGGGCAAATTCACCGCCTTCCATCCGCCGCCTGCTGGTTGCGATAACACGTCGAGGGGAATTTCAAGATAAGCTGGCCGTGGCCGCGCCGATGCAAAGCGCGCAAAACTTTCAGCCAGCGCGTTCTGCACATCTTGCGCCGTGTAAGCACGCCTCGCAAATTGGGTGACAGATTTGGCCGCCTCTATTTGTGAAATCATTTCGTGCAAACGCCCGCGACCTTGCGCACCGTAACCCACATCCAGCGCGGTTGATATGACCAATACGTTCGATGAGTCACTCCACGCCTGGCCCATGGGTGTGAGAATGTTAGTCACCCCCGGCCCAGAAATAGTGAAGCACACGCCGGGTTTGCCCGTGGCGCGGGCATAACCATCAGCCATAAAGCCTGCACCTTGTTCATGACGCGGCAGAATGTGCCTGATCTTTGAACGCGGCAAAGCGCGGTACATTTCAATGTTGTGCACACCCGGAATGCCGAAAATCGTATCAACGCCGTAACCCTCAAGCAGGCCAACCAGCGCTTCTCCTATAGAAAGTTCTGCACGCGTGTTCATCGGCCAAACCTTTGGGGCAAAACCTCATCCAGAATCAAACCCTGCGCCAGCACATCCTCAGGAACGGCTTCACGCATTGCCAGTGCGGCTGCAAGACGAGACAGGCCCCAGCTTGATTGAATGCCATTGCCGCCTTGCCCAATCAGCCAGAAAAACCCTTTCGCATGGGCATCATATCCGCATACCGGAAATTCATCAGGCGCAAATGATCGCAGCCCACCCCATGAATGATCCAACCTCGTCACTTCCAAAGTGGTGGCCTGCATCAAGCGGTCAATACCCACAGCAATCGCTTCGTCATCAGCATAGGCATCATGCGGCTCAACTGGCGTTTGATCTGCCGAAGAAACAATCAGTTTTCCACTCTGCGGCTTGGCATACCAACTCTCTTGGCAATCCATCATAAAGGGCCAATCCATAAAGCCTTCATGGCCCGTGATCGGGATAACCCCGATAGAGCGGCGTTTCGGTTGCAAACCAATGGGTGCCACGCCAGCCATCACTGCCACCTTGTCGCCCCATG
>JAYWFC010000176.1:0-2890 GCA_043778995.1 Aestuariivirga sp. | reverse complement strand
GGCATGGGAGAAGGTGCCGATAGGCGGATGAGGGCCTCTTTGCCACGAGTGAGAGCACCATGACCACGCGCACTGAACTCCCCACATGGGTGGACGTGGGCCTTATCCCGCTGATCAACTTGGCAATCGCCTTCATCGTGGCGGGGCTGGTGGTGGCGCTGATCGGTGAGAACCCCTTTCAAGCCTTGGCCATCATGCTTGATGGTGCTTTGGGTTCGCTCAAGGGCTGGTCCTACATGCTCTATTATGCCACCAATTTTACCTTCACCGGATTATGTGTGGCGGTGGCCTTTCATGCCGGCCTGTTCAACATTGGCGGTGAAGGCCAAGCCTATGCTGCCGGATTGGGTGCTGCCACGCCGGGCCTTATCATCGGTGGTGCGCTGGCATCCATCTTGCCCATGGGCATTTCTCAACCCATCACTTTGTTGATGTGCTTGTTCGGCAGCATTTTGGTGGGTGCGGCGTGGGGCTGGTTTCCGGGCTATCTGCAAGCCAAGCGTGGCAGTCATATTGTGATCACCACCATCATGCTGAACTACATCACCGCCAGTGTCATGGTTTATATGATCAATATGGTGTTCCGCCCGATCGGTAAAATGGCGGTGGAAAGCCGCGGCATTGATGATGCCTATGTGATGAATTTCCGTGAGATTGCCCGCTGGCTTGGCGTTAAAATTCCAGCCACACCTTTAAACCCAACGGTGTTCATTGCTTTGTTGGCCGCCTATGTTGTTTGGTATTTATTGTGGCGCAGCAAGCTTGGTTATGAAATTCGCACCGTGGGTGCCAATGTTGATGCGGCGATTTATGCCGGTATCAAGCCCGCGCGCATTATCATGATCACCATGGCCATCTCTGGCGGGCTTGCGGGCCTATTGGCTTTCCATGAGGTGCTGGGCGCGCAACACAGATTGGTTCTTGAATATGTGCAAGGGGCTGGGTTTGTTGGCATTGCCGTGGCCTTGATGGGCCGCTCGCATCCGCTGGGCATTTTATTTGCGGCGTTGCTTTTCGGCTTGCTTTATCAAGGTGGCACAGAGCTTTCCTTTGCCAATCAAAACATCAACCGCGATATGGTGGTGGTGATCCAAGGGTTGGTGATTTTATTTATGGGCGCACTTGAACAAGCCTTCCGGCCTTATCTGAGCATTATTTTTGCGAAGGTGGCGTGAACGATGGAACTCTCAATCCTTCCTGAAATTCTGGCCTCCACCATTCGTATGTCTGTGCCGCTCATCCTTGCCTGCCTTGCTGGCCTGTGGAGTGAGCGTTCCGGCATTGTGGATATTGGGCTTGAGGGCAAGATGTTAGCAGGCGCTTTTGCTGCCGCATCGGCTGCTTCCTATTTTCATTCGCCGTGGATGGGGCTGATCTTTGCCATACTCGTTTCCATCGCCTTTTCATTGGTGCATGGTTATGCCGCCATCAATCAACGCGGCAACCAAGTGGTCTCAGGTGTTGCCATCAATATGTTGGCGGCGGGCTTGGCTGTGGTGCTGGGCCACTCTTGGTTCAAACAAGGCGGGCGCACGCCGCAGCTGGATGATGCCTCACGATTTTCGCCCATCACATTTACCGGCAAAGAAAGTTTGGAAAGCATTTCGGGCTTTGGCCCATTTGCCAAAATCCTTTTTGATCATTCCATTCTCACCTATGCAGCATTTCTGATGGTGCCGTTGACGGCGTGGGTTTTGGCCAACACGCGTTTCGGATTGCGGCTTCGTGCGGTGGGTGAAAATCCGCAAGCGGTCGATACAGCCGGAATTTCCGTTGCACAGCTGCGTTATGAAGCCGTGATTATCGCAGGTGTTTTATGCGGTGTTGCCGGGGCCTATCTTTCAACCGCTTTACAAACCAGTTTCGTGCGCGACATGTCTGGCGGGCGCGGCTTTCTTGCACTCACCGCACTGATCTTCGCCAACTGGCGGGCTTGGCCTGCACTGGGAGCGTGTTTGCTGTTTGGCTTTTTGCAAGCCATCGCCAACTTCATGCAAGGCGTGCGTCTCTTCGGTTTTGAAATTCCAGTGCAGGTGTTCAACTCACTGCCATACGTAATGACCATTGTATTGCTGGCGGGCTTTATCGGAAAATCCATTCCACCGAAGGCCTCAGGCATTCCCTATTCGAAGGATCGTTGACATGCATGATCTCATTGAAGCTGCCATCGCGGCGCGCAAAAAATCCCATGCGCCCTATTCCAAATTTTATGTTGGTGCGGCGATGCGCGATGAACAGGGTCGCATTCATGGCGGCGCGAATATGGAGAACGCTGCTTACCCGCAAGGATGGTGTGCGGAATGTTCGGCCATCGCACATCTCATTATGGCGGGCGGCACACGCATTGCCGAAGTCGCTGTGCTGGGCAATGGCAACACGCTGTGCACGCCCTGCGGCGGCTGTCGTCAGAAAATCCGCGAGTTTGCAAGTGGTGATGTAAAAATCCATTGCTGCACAGAAACAGGCGTGTTGCTGAAAACCTTCACGTTGGATGAATTGCTGCCTGCTAGCTTCGGGCCGGAGAATTTAACATGAGCAGTTTGAAATTGCGCCTCGGGTCGTATAAGCCCAGATACGCCATCATCCTTGGTTCAGCGCTTGGCTCCATCGTTGATGCTGTGACAGATGTGACGGATATTCCGTATGCAGAGCTTTCGGGCTTTCCCATTCCTAAAATCTCTGGCCACGCGGGCAAGTTGGTTTTGGGGAAAATAGGTGACGTTGAAGTGGTCGTGTTGGCGGGCCGTGCCCATGCTTATGAAAGCGGCAATGCGGCTGTGATGCGGCCAACCATTGAAGCGCTTAAAAATGCTGGCATCGAAAATCTGATCCTCACCAATGCAGCAGGCTCGCTTGATCCTGCCATGCGCCCTGGTTCCATCATGTTGAT
>JAYWFC010000175.1:0-2893 GCA_043778995.1 Aestuariivirga sp. | reverse complement strand
CAATTCAAGAACCATATGGCTTTGCATATTCACTTAGGGTTGTTCGGCCGTTTTCGCACCGCCAAATTGCCCGCAGCCGAACCCAAGGGCGAAGTGCGTGTGCGCATGATGAGCGACACGCTTGTGGTTGATATCAACGGCCCCAGCACCTGCGAAGTGTTAGACAAAGCCCAACTGATTGCTTTGACCAAGCGCATCGGGCCTGATGTATTACGAAAAGATGCTAATCCAGATCTTGCCTTTACAAGGATTTCAAAAAGCAAAACATCCATTGGGCAATTGCTGATGGACCAATCTGTAATCGGTGGCATTGGCAATATCTATCGCACCGAGGTTTTGTGGCGGCAAGGTGTTCACCCTTTAACGCCGGGCAACCAAATCACCCGCGATGTGTTTGATAAGCTCTGGGCCGACTCTGTTCATCTCTTGGAAATTGGCGTGAAGAACAATTCAATCATCACGGTGGACGGAGTTAAAAAATCCCGCTCAAAATATGGCGAGCGGGTGAATATATTTAATAAGCCCCTATGCCCCACCTGCGATGGCGAAATTCAAAAATTTGAAATCGCTAAGCGCAGGGCATTTATGTGTAAAACCTGCCAGCCCTCACTCAGTGTGTCTGCATAATTTTCAGGACATAAGAACAGGCGGAACCATTCTCTGTAAAATCCGTTATTCCGTTAACGGAAATGAGCAAAGGCAATTGCATGTCCATTCTTGGGAAAACTGTTTTGGGCGTTGTTGTGGTACTGGCCGTAGGCGCAGGCGGCTATATGGCGTTTGGTGGTGAAAGCGCCACGGTGAATATCTTAGAGGGCTATGGCCCAAATCCAAAACTTCCCCCACCTCATCCCACCCTCTTACCAACCGTTAACATTGCACAGGTTTCAACATGGAAACCTGGCCAAACGCCAATTGCTGCACCAGGCTTGGCGGTGAAAGAATTTGCTGGCGGTCTTGATCATCCTCGTACTTTGCTTGTTTTGCCAAACGGCGATGTTTTGGTGACTGAAACGAATTCGCCGCCGAAGCCTGATGATGGCAAAGGCGTTCGCGGTATGGTGATGAGTGCGTTGATGAGCAAAGCGGGCGCTGAAGCGCCAACCGCCAATCGCATATCAATATTGCGCGATGCAGATGGCGATGGAGTTGCTGAAATTAAACAGCCCTTTATTGAAAATCTCACTTCGCCTTTCGGCATGACGCTTTCGAACAATAAATTATATGTGGCCAATACGGATGCCATTGTAAGTTTTCCCTATAAAGATGGGGATTTGAAAATTACCGCAGCGCCTGAAAAAATTGTGGATTTGCCAGCAGGCACCATCAACCATCATTGGACCAAAGATGTCTTGGTCAGCAAAGATGGCACCAAGCTTTATGCCACCGTTGGCTCTAACAGCAATGTGGGAGAAAACGGCTTGGCAGTGGAGCTTAATCGTGCCGCAATTCTGGAAGTGGATTTGGCCACGAAAAAATCCAGGCTCTATGCCTCTGGCTTGCGCAATCCCAATGGCCTTTCATGGCAGCCTGAAAGTGGTGCACTTTGGGTGGCTGTCAATGAACGTGATGAAATTGGCAGCGACCTTGTGCCCGATTACATGACAGCAGTAAAAGATGGTGGATTTTATGGCTGGCCCTTCAGCTATTATGGCAACCATGTTGACGTGCGCGTAAGCCCACAAAATCCCCAATTGGTCGCCTCTGCAATTGTGCCCGATTATGCGCTGGGCCCACATACCGCTTCGCTCGGTCTTACCTTCAGCAAAAACGCAGATCTCGGCCCAGCATTTTCCAATGGTGCATTTGTCGGCCAACACGGTTCGTGGAACCGTAAGCCCCGCAGCGGTTATAAGGTTGTCTATGTGCCGTTCACGGCCGGAAAACCCTCTGGTCCTCCGGTCGATGTGTTGACAGGTTTCATCAACGCTGAAGACAAGGCCCAAGGGCGCCCGGTGGGCGTGGCTATTGATAGCAGAGGCGCGCTGCTGGTGGCCGATGATGTAGGAAACAAGGTCTGGCGCATAACACGCCAGCCTTGATTGTGGCGAACGCGGGGTTAAGCCGCGTTGGCGCGCTTTGGCAGAACCCAGTTTGGCCGTGGGAAGTGGCATGTATAGCCATTGGGATATTTTTCTAAGTAATCCTGATGCTCAGACTCAGCCAGCCAGAAATCGCCCACAGGTTCAACCTCGGTCACAACTTTGCCGGGCCAAATGCCAGAGGCGTTAACATCGGCAATGGTGTTGATGGCCTCTAAACGCTGGGCTTCATCTGTGTAATAAATCGCCGAACGATAGGCCATGCCTTGATCATTGCCTTGGCGGTTTTTTGTGGTTGGATCGTGGATCTGAAAAAAGAATTCCAGCAATTTACGATAGCTCATAATGGCCGGGTCAAACACCACTTCAATGCCTTCAGCATGCGTGCCGTGGTTGCGATAGGTGGCGTTTTTCACATCGCCGCCCGTATAACCCACGCGCGTTGAAACCACGCCCGGCATTTTGCGGATCAAATCCTGCATACCCCAGAAACAGCCGCCGGCCAGAATTGCTTTTTGTGTTGTCATGACAATGTCTCCACTTGGTTTAAATATGCGCCATAGCCTTCGGCTTCCATGTCTTCACGCGGCACAAAGCGCAAGCTTGCAGAATTGATGCAATAGCGAAGGCCGCCCTTGTCGCGTGGGCCATCATTAAACACATGGCCCAAATGACTATCGCCATGGGCTGAACGCACCTCAACGCGCACCATGCCATGCGTGGTGTCTCGAAGCTCATTCACGTGGGCAGGTTCAATCGGTTTGGTGAAGCTTGGCCAGCCACAGCCTGATTCATATTTATCAGATGAGGCAAACAATGGTTCACCCGAAACAATGTCAACATAGATGCCT
>JAYWFC010000174.1:0-2911 GCA_043778995.1 Aestuariivirga sp. | reverse complement strand
GCTTCCGCGCCGCATAATTAAATCAATCTCGCCATGATGAGATTTATAGCGTTGAGCCAACAGCCGATAACCTTTCAAACGCAAAAACATCAGCGCTGAAACTTCAGCCCAATGGCCGCGCTGTTCTGCTTTTTTGCGATTACGCGTCATCGGCTTTGCGCTTCAAAATGCGGGCGTAAATATCGTCTTTTTGTAAGCTGAACATCTTGCTCACGATAGAGGCGGCTTTGCTGGCAGAGTTTTCCGCAAGCGCCATGGTGATGGCATTTTCAATCGCATCGTCTGATGCTACCTCGGCCAAAATTTCTGAAGGTGCAATCACAATGCAAATTTCACCCTTCACAGATTCGCGCGCTGCTAATGTGGCATGAACTTCATCAGCGCTTCCGCGCAAAACCTCTTCGTGCAACTTGGTCAACTCGCGTGAAACGGCAATGCGTGGATTGTTCAGCGCCGCAGAAATATCACGCAATGCATCCACAATGCGGTGAGGGCTTTCAAACGCAATCAAGGTTGAAGGCACAGATTTGAAACGCGTTAAAATTTCTCGCCGCGCTTTTTCTTTTTGCGGCAAAAAACCAATGAACGTAAAACAATCTGTCGGCAGGCCTGAAACCGCAAGGGCTGTTAAAACCGAAGAAGCGCCGGGCAGGGCTGTCACCATAATGTTTTCTTCAACACAAGATTTTACCAAGCGATAGCCGGGGTCAGAAACCAGTGGAACGCCAGCATCGCTTACCAATGCATAAGCGCCGCCTGCTTTCAGCGCCGCGATGATTGCCGGGCGAACTTTTTCGGCGTTATGTTCATGATAAGGCCGCATCACCGCTTTAATGCCATATCGATCCAGCAGGCGCGATGAAACGCGCGTGTCTTCACACAACACAACATCGGCCGCGGCAAGTGTCGCCAGGGCGCGCAACGTCACATCGCCTAAATTTCCAATGGGTGTAGCGGTGATGTGTAAACCCGGTTCAAGCGAAGCTGCTTCAAAGCGCGTGGCCCCAATGAAATAGCCACGTTCAGCCATGAAGCTCTCGAATGATGGCGTTGAGCAACGGCCTTCCCCGCGGCGTGGCGCGCAAGATGTGGCCATCTCGCTGCACCAAATCCAAAGCCTGCAACGCTTCAATCTTTTGCGCGGAAATCATTCCGCCTGCCAAGTTTGCGTGGCGTTCAAGATCAATTCCCTCTGCAATGCGAAGACCCATCAAAAGATATTCGGGCGCTTGCTCCGCTGGTGTCAAGTGTTGGGCTTCAACCAAGCCATGACCATTTTGCTCAACCGCTTTAACCCAGGTTTCGGGGTGTTTTTCACAAGCCAAAGCTTGTCCATCCAGCCGCCCGTGGGCACCTGGCCCAACGCCTGCATATTGCCCATAGCGCCAATAAGTAAGGTTATGCAGGCTTTCGTTTCCGGCTGATGCGTGATTTGAAATTTCATAGGCGGCAAGCCCCGCCGCCGCCGTCATCTCTTGGGTAATGTCATAAAGTGTTGCAGCGTGGTCATCATCAGGAATGGTCAGTTTCCCAGCTTGTTGCAAATCGAAATAGCGTGTCTCAGGCTCGATGGTCAGCTGATAAAGCGACATGTGGCCCTGTTGCTCGCCAAGGGCCGTTGCCAATTCTTCGCGCCACTGCTGGGTTGTTTGGTTTGGTCGCGCATAGATCATATCAAATGAAACACGAGGAAAAATTTTTGCCGCCAAGCGAAATGCGGCCAGCGCTTCTTCGGGTGAATGTTGGCGGCCAAGCGCTTTTAAATCTTCTTCGACCAATGATTGCACGCCAACCGAAACACGGTTCACGCCAGCTGCGCGATAGCCACGGAAATTATTAGCCTCAACGCTGGTGGGGTTTGCTTCGAGCGTAATCTCTGCATGCGCCGCCACGGGCCACAAATCTGCAATGCCATCCAGCACATGGGCCACAGCTTCGGGCGGCATGAGGCTCGGTGTGCCGCCGCCAAAGAAAATGCTGGTGACTGTTTTGTTGGGTGCCAAAGTTTTCATATGCGTTAATTCGCTCACCAAGGCGCGGGCAAAGCGCATGTGATCAACCGCCTCATGGCGTACGTGGCTGTTAAAATCACAATAGGGGCATTTGGCCTTGCAGAAGGGCCAGTGGACATAAACGCCAAAGTCAGAAGAGGTCTGCAAGCAGTTGCTCCAATGCTTTCGCGCGATGCGAGATTTTGTTCTTCGCCTCGCGCGTCATTTCTGCAAATGTCAAAGCCTGCCCATCGGGAACGAATGCAGGGTCATATCCGTGGCCCAAAGCCCCGCGCGGTGGCCACACCAATTGGCCTGGTGCAACACCTTCGTAAAACCGGGTTTCACCATCTGGCCACATTACACAGAGCGTGCACATAAATTGCGCTTTGCGTTGGGCGGGCAAAGTTGCACCCGCAGCTTGCAACTTTTCTTCAACCAGCCGCATGGCCATAGACCAATCGCGCGTTGGCCCGGCCCAATCAGCAGTGTAAACGCCAGGTGCTCCATCAAGTGCATCAACACAAAGGCCAGAGTCATCAGCAATCGCAATCAGGCCAGATGCTTGCATAGCAGACAGTGCTTTAATTTTCGCATTGCCACGAAAAGTTGTTTCGGTTTCCGCAGGCTCTGGCAAACCAAGGCCGCCCGCGGATTGTGCCACAACACCGTAAGGTGCCAAAAGCTCGACAAACTCCTCAAGCTTGCCCTTGTTGTGGGTAGCAATAACAATGTTTTGGCCCGATAGTTTACGCAACCGCCAAAACCTTTTTCTGTAATTCGACCAATTGGCCAATGCCATGTTTCGCCAAATCTAAAAGTTCACGCAACGTGTCTTCTGAAAATGGCTCGCCTTCAGCGGTGCCCTGAATTTCAATAATGCCGCCAGAGCCTGTCATAACAAAATTGGCATCCGTTCC
>JAYWFC010000173.1:0-20174 GCA_043778995.1 Aestuariivirga sp. | reverse complement strand
ATTTCCCAATCCCGGGGATCCAGGTTTTTCCCCAAGGTTTGTTTTTGCTGTTAAAATGGCGAAGGACAGGCTGGCCTTGGGTGAGGCCCAGCATGAAGGTCATTAAGTTGAATCTGCTTGGCAAAATGTGCCAGTTGTTTTCGAAGCTGAGGTTGAGCACGTCTTGATCGAGGAAGGGCAGGTTGCGGCTAGTGTTCTGTGCCTGCACAATAATGTCGGTCGCTTTGCTTAAATAACCTTCGCGCAATGTTTTGGGCCAATCAAACAGGATAACGCCTGCGTTAAAATACCGGCTGTTGGCTTGCATGCCGATCTTGCGCGGATGGTCGGAAATCATGTTTATTGGCCCACGCAACGAAACATAGTCTTCAACTGCCGCTATCGGCTTGTCGTTCATCTCAACGTCAAAAAGTTCGTTCAGTGGCTTCAGCGGTAACACATCACAATCCATATAAAGCACGCGCCGGTAGGTTTTCGGAATAATCGTGTCGAGTGTCAGTCGCAGCAGGGTTGCAGTGCTAAAACGGCCCGATTTAATTTGCTTTAGTCCGGTTGCTGGATCAACGAAGATAATCTGGCAGTGGATGTTATGTTTGGCCAAGTATTGGTTGAATTGTTGCTGCTGGGCTGGGCTAACAGAATAAGTTAAAACGAAGAAATCGGCAATTTCTGCAGCCTTTTGTTTGTTGCAAAAATATAAAGTAGCGGCGGCCAAAGGCAGCCAACTCTCTGTGCAACAGAGGACAATAGCGTTTTGCTTGGTTGTTGGTTCGGAAACTTTGGTCATTGCCGAATTGCGATGCCCTAATTTTAAAGTTTCGGCAACTTGCCATTTCTGCACAAATCCCCTAAAGCCCCGGCTTGCTCAGCGTCGTCCACCCCTGGAGGGAGGCTGGGTTTTCATTATTTGGAGAATACCATGTCTAAAATTGTAGCACTTGAGGCCGTTGTTCGCGGCCGGGCCGGTAAGGGGGCCGCTCGCTCTGTTCGTCGTGAGGGACTTGTTCCTGGCGTCGTTTATGGCGACAAAAAAGATCCCCAGATTATCTCGCTCACCTATAAAAATATTGAGCCACATGTGAACACGGGTCGCTTTTTGTCGACATTGGTGGATTTGACCGTTGATGGTCAAACCTTGCGCGCCATTCCGCGCGATGTGCAATTTGACCCCGTGAAAGACCGCATTACCCATGTGGATTTTCTGCGTTTGGGCAAGGATGCACGTATCGCTGTGAATATTCCGGTTCATTTTAAAAACCAAGATGCATCGCCTGCTTTGAAAGCTGGCGCTGTGTTGAACGTGGTTTCACATTCGGTTTCGCTGTATTGCCCAGCCGACTTTATCCCTGATGAAATCATCGTGGATTTGACCGGTATTCAAGTGAACTCGTCCATCCATTTGTCAGGCATCACGTTGCCAGACCGTGTGACATCTGCCTCGCGCGATGACGTTACACTGTGTGCGGTTTCTGCCCAATCGAAGGAAGAAGTTGCTGCTGAAGGCGCACCTGTCGCTGGTGAAGTTCCTGCATCAAACCAAAAAGCGCCTGTTGTTGCTGCCGCTGCTGCCCCAGCAAAAGGTGGCAAAGCTGCTGCGCCAGCAAAGGCCGCGGCACCTGCCAAGGCCGCTGCACCCGCGGCCAAGAAAAAGTAATTCTTTTTCAATCACATTTGAAAAGCGGGCCAGTGATGGCCCGTTTTTTTATGTGTGCGTGATGAATATTCCATCTTGTAAATTCATATGATATATCGGCGTGGCCGAGGTGGTTTCTTCCGCTCGGTTTGAAAGGCAATCATGTCAACAGCAAAGTTAGCCGGCCGTTTGGGTCGATTTGAATTTATTGCATTGGTGGCGGCATTGATTGCCATCAACGCTTTTGCCATTGATATTATGTTGCCGGGTTTGCAGCAAATTGGGGCTGCTCTTGGTGAACCAGATGCAAATCGCCGCCAATTGGTTATCCCCGCTTACATGCTTGGCTTTGGCCTTTTGCAAATGGTGTTTGGCCCGTTGTCTGATCGCTTCGGCAGACGCAGGCCTTTGCTGGTCGGCTTGGTTTTGTATTTTATTGCGGCGCTCAGCGCCTATGCCGTTTCAGATTTCAACTCGCTCGTTTTATTGCGCTTTTTGCAAGGGGCAGGGGCTTCGGCGTCTGCTGTGATTGCAATGGCCTTGGTGCGCGATTTATTCGTGGGCGATGAAATGGCCAAAACCATGTCTTTGGTGTTCATGGTGTTGATGCTGTCACCGATTTTTGCGCCCGCTTTGGGGCAATTTTTATTGGTGGTTTTGGATTGGCGCGGGCTGTTCATGTTTATGGCCGGGCTTTGCGCCATGGTAACCTTATGGGTCTGGCTGCGCCTGCCTGAAACATTGAAGCCGGAAGACCGACGGCCCTTGGGGTTCATGTCCATGATTGAAGGGTTCGGCATTGTATTTTCCAACCGTGTGGCGCTTGGTTATATTATGGCAACAGCGCTTTTGTTTGGCAGCCTGTTTGGATTTCTCACGTCATCGCAGCAAATTTACACAGGCGTTTATGGCGTCGGCTTGTGGTTCCCTGCATTTTTTGCGGCTGGCGGTGCGGTTTCTGCTTTGGGCGGTTTTGCCAATTCTCAATGGGTTAGCAAATATGGAATGAAGTTTATATCCACGCGTGCTTTAGGTGCGTTCGTGCTTGCATCTGCCATCATGTTCTTATTTGGACATTTTAATGCTTTGCCGTTGTGGGCTTTCTTCGGGCTGTCTTGCGTTACATTCTTCTCATTCAGCATGATCATGCCGAATTTTGGCGCCATGGCGATGGAGCCTTTGGGCGAAGTTGCGGGCACAGCCGCTTCTGCCCAAGGGGTTTTGCAAATGGTTTTGGGTGCAGCGATTGGTGCATTCGTGGGCCAGATGTATAATGGCACACCCGTTCCACTGGCGCTGGGCATGGTGGTGTTAGGCGTTTTGGCGGCCATTTTAATCAAAGTTGCTGGCCTGAAACCCCAACAAGATGCAATCGCTTAGTTTTATCAGTAATGGTGCTTCCAATGCCTATGATGGCGGCGGTGGGTGTAAACAGGCTCTGCGTAGGTTTGATCGCCATAGATGACAATCTGATTGTCCACCACTTGCCGTGGGTCAATGGGGTCGCAACGCAATGTGCCGATATCGCGAACTTCACCCTTTGGGCATGGCTCTTCTGAATAAAGGCGTGTGTCGTCATTGGCGTGGGCAAGAGACGAAATCCCCAACAATGCCAAGCCTGCGAAAGCAAAAAAACGAATTTTCATAATGTTAAACCCTATTTGAATCTGGTCTTGTGATAGCACAATTGTGGGCTGAACTGTGGGGAATTTATGGCGAACCATTTTTGACATGATTGCGGGCATGTTGTCTTTCGCTTATATGCCGAATTTAAGTTTTGAAATTTAAGGGCATTGTTGATGTATCTGTTCGCAGGCTTGGGCAATCCGGGCACGCAATATCAATCGAATAGGCATAATGTGGGGTTTATGGCCGTTGATGTAATGGCGGCTGCGCATGGGTTTTCGCCATGGAAAAAGAAGTTTCAAGGCGCATTGTCTGAAGGCGCGATGAATGGTCAAAAAGTTCTGCTGTTAAAACCGCAGACATTTATGAACGAGTCTGGCCGCAGTGTTGGCGAGGCTGTTCGGTTTCATAACATTCCGCTTCAGCATGTTTTTGTGTTTTATGATGAGTTGGATTTAGAGCCCGGCAAAGTTCGGGTTAAACTGGGTGGTGGTGCTGCCGGGCACAATGGCATTCGTTCGATTGCCGCTCACATTACGCCAGAGTTTAAGCGCGTGCGTTTGGGCATTGGCCACCCGGGCGACAAAAACATGGTGATGCCGCATGTGCTGGGCGATTTTGCTAAGTCTGATCGTGAATGGCTGGTGGCAATGCTGGATGCGGTGGCTGACAACGCGCCCATGTTGATCAAGGGTGACGACAGCCAATTTCAAAGTGCAGTGCATTTGAAAGTGAACCCGCCGCCACCGCGCGAGAAGAAAAATCTGCCTTAGCTGCGCTGAACGCCAAACATTTCGCTTGATGGTTTTTTGATAAACAAATTGTCCAGCGCGTCGTTGACGTTGTCTTTGGTGAATTGAGGTTTGATGCCTTCGAATTTACAAGACGCCAAAACTTGCTCAATGATGAACTTCGGTTGGAAATAGGCCAGCGGAGCGTTGGCTTCTTTGATGCCTTCAAGCACTTGCTTATAAGTATCATAAGCCAAATCAAGGCCAGATTTCACCGCCATGTTTTCAAACACCTTGCAGAACAATTCCACCGCCGGTTCATTGGTTTCAAGCTTATAGCTGATGCGGCGTTGGAATGCCGGGTCCATCAAATCATTGGGATGCATGTTGGTTGAGAAGATCACAATTTCATCAAACGGGATCATAATGCTTTTGCCGCTGTGCGTGGTGAGATAATCCACACGGCTGTTCAAGGGTACAATCCAACGGTTCAAAATATCTTCGGGCTTGGCACGTTGGCGACCAAAATCGTCAATCAGAAAAGTTCCATTCAGCGCTTTTATATGAAGCGGGGCCTCATAGAATTTTGCCACTGAGTTATATTTCAGATCGAGCATTTCAATCGTTAATTCGCCACCGGTGATGACCATGGGCCGATAGCAAGCCACCCAGCGCGGATCAATGCGGCTCCGGCGCAAGTTGCCGTTGCCTTGTGGTTCAGCTGAACTTTCCACTTTTTTGTGTACGGTGGGATCGAACACTTTCATAATTTCGCCGTCTATTTCCACGCAGTAGGGCACGTAGATGACGTTTTGGAAAATTTGGCCAACGATTTCAGCAACTGTGGTTTTGCCATTGCCAGCAGGCCCATAAATTAAAATTGCATTGCCTGAATTTATGGCTGGCCCAAGGCGGCTGACGAAGCGTTCTGTCATAACAAGACCAGAGAATGCTTCATCAAGCTGTTCACGCGTGACGTGTTCATTGGAGACACGTTGAACCAAAATGCGTTCTTGGAACTCTTTTAACGACACTGGCGCTGGCCCAAAATATTGGCCACGCTGCATGGCATCAACCGCCCATTCGCGGCCAGCCCTGGTTAATACCAAACGCAATTCTGCGATCGTGCCTGAAGATGGGCCCGACGCCAAAGTTTCAACCAGCTTGCGTTCTTTGGCTTCGGTTAACAGTTGGTTGACTGCGGTGCTGGAAATCTTGATTGCTTCTGCCATTTGAGACGCTGTTTCAAGGTTTTCAGTATACATGCCCTTGATTACCAATTCGAGCAGCAGAACCGAGTCTACGCCTGTTTCTTCAACTGAACTTGGTGCCTGTGGGGCTTCTGAAAGAACCTTTTCAATTTGTTCTTTGCTTAAAATTCCAAGGGCGACAATGCTATCGCCAAATTTGTCGCCGGTTTTTTTCTGGTGTTCCAGCACGCGATTAATATCGTTCGCTGTCACCAAACCTTTGGCTAGAAGAATATTGCCAATTTTCATAGTCGCCCCGTATGTAATTTAGCGCTGTTTTTTCAACATGCGTGTTGCCTGTGGGATTGGTGTATCGAAAAAGCCCAAAAAAATTATGAACTGTGCGAGTGTTTCGACGCGGTGTTGATCTAAACTTCTGCACAGAATTAATAGTGTGTAACTATTTTGCCAACAAAGCAGCAAATTGATCAAGCTTCCCATTGGATGGTTTTCCGCCTATCAGGGCGCACATTGAATTTGTTTGCGGAGAAAATACATGGGTTTTAAATGTGGCATTGTGGGTTTGCCGAATGTTGGAAAATCAACATTGTTCAACGCGCTCACCCAAACCAGCGCTGCACAGGCGGCCAATTATCCATTTTGCACCATTGAGCCCAACGTGGGCGATGTTGGTGTGCCAGATCCGCGCCTTGATATTTTGGCCGCCATTGCCGGAAGCCAGCAGATTATCCCCACGCGCCTAACGTTTGTGGATATTGCGGGCCTGGTGAAAGGTGCTTCCAAGGGCGAAGGCCTTGGCAACCAATTTCTTGCCAACATTCGTGAAACCGATGCCATTGCCCATGTTGTGCGCTGTTTTGAAGATGGCGACATTACGCATGTGAGCGGCAAGATTGACCCGCTTTCTGATATTGAAGTGATTGAAACAGAATTGATGCTGGCCGATTTGGACGCGTTGGAAAAGCGCCAACCTGCCGCCGAGAAAAAGGGCAAGCAGGGCGATAAAGACCAAAAGGAATTGGCAGATTTAATGATGCGCGCTTTGGTGTTGCTGCGTGAAGGCAAACCTGCCCGCATTACTGAGCGCACGGCCGATGAAGAAAAAACCTTCCAAGGTCTGGGCCTGCTTTCGTCAAAGCCCGTTCTTTATGTGTGCAACGTGGAAGAGGCTGCGGCTGACAAAGGCAACGAATTTTCAGAACGGGTGAAGGCATTTGCCAAATCAGAAGGCAATGTGGCCGTTGTGGTTTCAGCCAAGATTGAAAGCGAAATCGCCTTGATGGCGCAAGCCGACCAGAAGGATTTTCTGGATGCTGTTGGCTTGGCCGAGCCGGGGTTGAACCGCGTGATCCGCGCTGGCTATGAATTGCTGGGCCTATTCACCTATTTCACCGTGGGCCCGAAAGAGGCCCGCGCGTGGACCATCACCCAAGGCACTAAGGCACCAGCGGCGGCGGGCGTTATCCACACCGATTTTGAAAAAGGTTTCATCCGCTCTGAAACCATTGCCTATGATGATTATGTGGCAGGCAAGGGTGAAGCCGGATCAAAACTTGCAGGCAAATTCCGCTTGGAAGGCAAAGAATATGTGGTGGCCGATGGCGACGTGATGCACTTTAGGTTTAATACTTGATGTGAGGCCTAACTCAGCCTGATCAACACGGTGGCCACTGCGCAAAGCTGCGCTATGTTCAGCAAGATTGACAAAAAATGCGCGCGGTTGAAATTCCGGTTTTCATTCCGGTCGCGGAAATAATTGATCATTGGCATCAGAATTTGCCTTGCGAAGAAAGCAACAGCAGCCGTTGCTGCCATAAGCCCGGCGCTTACGAAATCACTTGGCAGCAAAATCAACGTGGCGATTGCCGCCGTTGCAATGATGAAAATATAATAGTGTGGAAATGCAAAACGCAAAAGACGGCCTGCAACATCCATCGGCAAGGCGGCAAACGCCAAGGGTGCAAAACCAAAAGAATAGAGCACCATGCCACCGAACAATAAGGATGATGCCAAAAGAGCCAGAACAGTCATTAATTTTTTCTCCAAAATTTCAGTTTCGGCACGACATAAGGCACTTGCGATTTGTATTGGGCAAAACGCGCGCCATAATAGTGCATGAAACGATGCTCTTTCAGTTTGGGCGCCAGAAAGCAGTAGGCGGTGTAGCCAATGGCCAGCGCCAGCTGATCGGGCGTCCAAACTGGCACCGTCCATAACGTAAACGCAAATGCCACGTAAATGGGTTGGCGGATGAGACGAAATAGCCCACCCTGCGGCATATCGGGGAACACTGGTTTTAGATTTTGTAATAGTGACAGCCAGCCAAGCCCGCCTGATTGCACCTCAAGACCTGCATCAAAACTGGCTTTGGCGAGCAACAACCACGATGCCGCATAGCTTATGCAGATCATCCAAAAGGCCAGGCCCCGTGCCTCCCACAACACAATGCCAGAGGGTGGCCACCACACAAAAAGCGCCAGCAATTGGAGTGATGCGATGATGGCATAGGTTGTGGTTGATAACGTAATGCCATAGCCGCGCGGTATCATGTTGGCCAGCACCCTGCGGCCGCGTGATGTGAGCAACAGAGAATGCCCCAGCGGAAATTGAAGAAGCAAAGCGGCATTTGCCACGATTGAATATGGCGATGGAACGTGGCCCAAGCCACGGCTCATTCCAAAAAACATTCCTGCAATCATGCTGAGAACTGCGGCAGCAAATATGAGGTGGCAGGCAAGCCCCATGGTGAGAGCCAACATAATGCGCCAGCGCCCCGGCGGCGGCGAAAAGGCACCTTTTGTGAGCGTGAGCAGGCGGCTAATATGGTTGTTGATATGAGGACTGAACATCATGCGAGCGCATAACAACGCGCCCGAAAATGAGCGAGATGGCATAGCCGCGCATTGCGACGTCGCGACACCATGTCCACGTTTCGTGAAGAATGGCGCATGCGGCATGCAGTTCGTAATTGCATGCAACGGGTTAAAAAAGCCAAGGCTTAGAAATTAGGCGGCTGACTTTGATTTTGGATCCGGCTCGCCTTTGCCAGCTTCAATCAGCTTCCGCAAACTATCGTTCAAATAGAAACTCCATCCGCCACTGCATTCTTACGGGTCGGCGGGCAGGCGGGTTTCATATTGAACCTTATAGGCGCGCCAATGATCCCAAAAGTTTTTGATCTTTTCGCCAGAAATACGCGCTGCAAGAACATCAAGATGTGAATGCCAACCTGTGCTTACGCCCACCATCATGCTGCGGCTTGGCAAGTTGCGATGCGTTAAAGTGAGCAGCACTTTTGTACCCACGGATTTCAATTCAAAAATAACTTCACTTTCGCTCCAGAACATGAAGCCAAGTTTGTGGGGTGGCTCACATGCAGTTATGCGCGATGGCAGGTGCGATTCAGCATTAACCCCATCGGGCCGTTTGCCTGGTGGTGTTGTGGTGTTATCGTGATGCCAGACGAGATCGCAAGGTGCCCCCACTTTCAAATCCATGTCACCAGAAGCCAACCATTGCTGGCGCAGATCACTTTTGGTGAGATAATCCCAAATGCGTTCAATGGGCCCCGGCAGCAAGCGTTGCATTTCAATCACACGAGGGGCAACAACTTTGCCGAACGTATCTTCTGCGGTGATACTCATTTCGTTTCTCCTGATTTTGATTTTGCGGTGTCTTCTGCTTTCAGCAGCGCTTCCAAAGCGTCTAAACGGTTTGTCCAGAAAATTTCATAATAGGCCAACCATTGGTGCGCATTTGCCAAGGGCCCCGCATTCAGGCGGCAAATATGCGTGCGGCCGCGCACATCGCGCTTCACCAGCCCAGCGGCTTCCAAGGCCTTGATGTGTTTGGAGGCGGCCGCCAGAGACATGGCATAGGGCTCGGCCAATTGTGAAACCGTGCGTTCGCCCGAAGCCAGATGGGCCAGCATTTCGCGGCGAGTTGCGTCTCCCAAGGCGTGGAAGATGGAATCGAGTTGTGATGTTTTATATTCAACCATAAAGTTGAATGTATATGACTGCAAAACAATTGTCAACCGATTGGTTGAATGATTTTGTCGTCCATGGTGATGGCTGGGGGACGCCAGCGCTTGCGCAGGTGATATTCCTGCGATAAGAAAATGCGAACGGGGCGATGTGACTGATATTCTCAGCAAGGAGCTTTGCCATGAGTGCTATGCCCGTTCGAAACCTGGTTTGGTTTTCAATTTTTTTTCTCTCGCTTTTATTGCCCGCCCACGCGGCTGACCCAGCGGGTTGTGTTAAAGATGCAAAAGGTGAAACGGCGGTGGGTGATTGCACCGCCGCAATCGATTCTGGAAAGCTGCAAGGCTGGGACCTTGCTGCTGTCTATGTCTATCGTGCAGTAGCTTTGCAGGAATTGGATAAGTTGGATGAAGCTTCGGCAGATTTTAAAAAAGCCAAGGCCCTTCGCAATCCCTATCCCGAGGCGATGATGGCCGAAGCCAAGTTGAAGTTTAAACTGAAAGCACGTGCCACAGCAGCCGCCGCCCTTGCTGGCGACCCCAAAGATTGTCTTCCCGATGCTGAAGCAGAAGTTGCGGTGAGTGCTTGCACAGCAGCCATTGAGAAAGGAAACTTGAAGGGCACTGATTTAGCCGAACTGTTTCTACGTCGTGCAGGCGGTTATGATTATCTTGGCAACTACGACAAGGCCAAGGCTGATTTGGACCAAGCCGTTGTAACAGACCCGTCTTTTTCCAGAGGCTTCATGTGGCGTGGTTATTTTGAAATGAAGATGCACCATGAAGACGTGGCGCTTGATGATTTCAACAAGGCAGTGGCCCTTAAACCTGATGGTGCTGAGCCGTTGTTTTATCGCGCACGTTTTTACCATGAAGTCCATGGAGATTGGAAAAGCGTTGTTGCCGATATCGAAATGACTGTGAAGCTTGAACCTGACAACCAAACCTATTCGACATATTTGGAAACTGCTCAAGGTGAATTGAAAAAGCAGTGAGGGGCTAAAACTATTCTCGCGGTTTGGCTGAACTTGGGTGTTCATGCCGCGTTCAGTTTCAACACATTAAGCCAAAGCCCACATGTTCGCTGAGGAGCAAAATCATGTTGCGCATTATTTTCGGTGTTGTTGTGTTCATCTTTGCTTTGCCAAGCTTGGGCTTTTGTGACGATGGTGCTGCAACGCCTTCTGATGAGGAATTTGCAGCGCAGGCATCAGCAACAATAAAAGCGTGCCTAGATTTTGTTGATGCCAAAGTTGAAGAAGAAAATGTGGCAAGACAAAAAAATGACTTAGCAGAACCAGTTGTGCCTGATGCAACACAGGGCGAGCAGAAAATCACGCCTGAAGCCTATCTTGAAGCCGCAGCAAAAAACAAGCCGCATTATGCATCTGAAAACTGCATTGGCATTGTTGCTGATGAATGTTTGGCAACAGACGCTGGCCAAGCAACAATCGGAATGATGGAGTGTTATGGCCGCGAAAGCCAAGCGTGGGATGCGCGGTTGAATGCAAGTTACCACGAACAAACATCGGCAAGCTTGAAAAAGCCGGAAGAGCAGGCACTGGCGAAACATTTGCGCAAAGTGCAAACGGCATGGATTGCTTGGCGCGATGCCACATGTGAAGTGGTTTATTCAGGTGGAATTCCAATCTATGGCGAGGACGCAAAAGTTGAAGGGGTTTATTGCGATATGGTTTTAACTGCGCGACAGGCGCTTTCGTTAGAAGGCAAAATGATCTTGTCTTATGACGCGCCATAGGGCGGTTGAACTGTATTGAATCCGATCTATAAAGGTGTTGAGAAATTAAAAAGAAGGAAGACCGCGCCATGAAAAATCAAACCACAATTGAACGCAAGTCTGACCATGAGGTTGTTGTTACGCGAACTTTCAATGGCCCGGCGAAGATTGTGTTTGAGGCATGGACAAAGCCTGAATTATTCAAGACTTGGTGGGCACCAAAGTCGATGGGCGTGCCTTTGCTTTCATGCGAAATGGACACGCGCACCGGGGGTTCATATCGCCTCGAATTTGGGCAGGATGCCGAACATTCTTTTGCATTTTTCGGAAAATATATCGAAGTGAAACCAAATTCGCGCCTCGTGTGGACCAACGCAGAAAGTGAGCAGGGGGCGGTGACCACTGTGACGCTTGAAGAAAAAGCTGGCACGACTTTGCTGGTGTTGCATGAGCATTACCCATCAAAAGAAGAACTCGATGATTCAATCATAGGGATGGAAGGTGCCACACCCGAACAGTTTGAACAGCTGGATGAACTTTTGAAGTCTCTGGTTTGAGGCGAAATGGTTTTAACCGCGCGGCGCTCAAAATCTCCGATACTGAACGCGCTGAGATCATTGTGAAAGTGCTGTGAGAAACCAGATGAGCAATTGCATCCTAACAAAACCGCATGCGCCAAAACAAAACGCAAAGCGAGTCTACACTATGCCAAAAACACGCTGGAATCTGATCAGCTTTTTTTTGCGGATTTTTTTCTTTGCTTTTCTCTCGGGCTTAACTCATCACGTTCCTTGCGAGGCATAGCCAGCAAGCATCTAATAAGGGGTGCCAATTCTATTTGGCCTGTATCCTTTTGGATATTTAGATAGGAAACTTGGTCATGGAACCATTCGCTAGTGCCTTAGTCAAGATTGCGCGAGCTGAGAAGCATATAGAAAGTCTCAAGTCTGAGATCACTGCTTTTCTTGCCGAAGAAAACTATGAGGTGAGACAGAATTTTGATACCGAAACCGGTAGGAAAACAGCCATCTTTCATGTCCTTCGAGAAGTACCTATCGGGTGGGCTGTTATTTTTGGAGAGATTCTCCACAATCTTAGGTCCGCATTGGACCATATCATCACCGATTTGACCGTTTCGGAGAGTGGACATCCTCTTGAACAAACCGAATTCCCGATTTTCGAAGACGAAGTCGCTTTTTTTGCCCTGCGCACCAAAGGGAGTCATTCAGGGCAACCCACCCCCAATAGCGGTTCGTTTAGGATCAGGGGAGTAAGTCCCGCTGCAAGGGCAGTCATCCAAAGCTTGCAGCCGTTTGAATTTGCAAAGGTTGGCAAAATCTCCTCCCTCCTTATCCTTCGTAATTTGAATATCATTGACAAGCACCGGACATTAAACATCGTCAGACAACAAGCTTCCGAATTCCGTTGCGACATCCTGCGGGATATTTATCCCGTTGAAATGAACCTCCCCGTGGGAGAGTTTAAAGACGGCACAAAACTAGTTGAATGGCTCCCAGCGATGGAGCCGAAAGAGGAAATGGATATGAAGTTCGAGTTCAACTTTTTTATCGCGCTTTGCGAGCAGGGAGGGAACTATAATCTTTTTGATATAGGGGACGTTCTGTTGTCGGCTGTCAAAGCGGTGGTTCGCCACCTTAAGACTTCGGCCATCAATAAAAATTAGATATCGCCGGTCTCGGTTATCCGGTCAGCTCCTGCACCCATTCAATACTTAATGCCCGCCATATCCAACCAGCGTGTGAACCTTAACACCTTTGGCGCGCAATTTGTCGGCGCCGCCTAGATCTGGCAGGTCTATCACGAAGGCGGCGGAGATGACTTCGCCGCCGGTTTTGTGGATAAGGTCTATGGCAGCACCCGCTGTGCCGCCAGTGGCGATTAAATCATCAATCAATAATATCTTGTCGCCTTTGTTGATGGCGTCGGCGTGAATCTCAATTGTGTCTACGCCATATTCAAGCGTGTATTCTTGGCCGATCACGCGGGCGGGCAACTTGCCCTTTTTGCGGATGGGAATGAAGCCACGTCCGAGCGTGTGTGCCACGGCACCGCCTAAAATAAAGCCTCGTGCTTCGATGCCCGCCACATAATCAAATTGGCCGTGCAGAAACGGCCAAGCCAGCTCATCCACCGCCGCACGAAAGGCATGTTGGTTGGACAACAGCGTGGTGATATCCCTGAACATGATGCCGGGTTTTGGATAATCCGGAATGTTTCGAATATAGCGGCTGATGTCGAAACCGTTTCGTAAATCCATCACACTGAATTCCCTATGGCCATTTTACCTCGGGGGGCAAAGACGAGAGAATGCTTTCAACATTGCCTCCGGTTTTAAGGCCGAAAATTGTGCCTCGATCATGCAGCAAATTAAACTCAACATAGCGGCCTCGGCGCACCAGTTGTTCGTGGCGATCTTCATCTGTCCACTTCTTGTGCATGTTGGCGCGCACAATGTTGGGATAAACCTCCAAGAAGGCTTTGCCCACATCTTGCACGAAAGCAAAATCAGATTCGTCATCACCTGAATGAAGATTATCAAAGAATATGCCGCCAACGCCGCGCGGTTCATTGCGGTGGGGCAGGTGAAATAATCATCACACCATTTTTTATAGCGGGGATAGTCAGCCACCAGATGGGCGTCACATGCCTGTTTCATGGCCGCGTGAAATGCCAATGTGTCTGCGTCTTGTTGGCTGCGCCTGCGGTTTAGCACTGGGGTTAAATCAGCGCCGCCGCCAAACCAATGGCGCGTGGTTGCAACAAAGCGCGTGTTCATGTGCACGGCTGGCACATTGGGGTTGCGCGGATGAACGATGAGCGAAATGCCCGAAGCCCAAAAGCGCGGATCATCGCTGGCGCCAGGCATCTGCTTGGCAAATTCAGGCGAAAATTCGCCGTGCACTGTTGAACAGTGAACGCCTGCTTTTTCAAAAAGCTCGCCGTGGATCATGGCCATAACACCGCCGCCGCCCTCTTCAGGACGAGACCATGGGGTTTTGACGAAATGGGCTGGAGAAAATTCGGCCTCTAATTCCTCAAAAGATGCAACAATTTGATCGCGCAGGGTTTCAAACCATGCACGGGCTTTAGCTTGGGTTTTTTCAAGATGTGCTTTCATGCAGACGACATTAGAGATGCCGCGCGATTTTGGAAGAGGGTTACGAAAATTTGAACAAGAGTAAAAATCGCCTCTTAAAAAGTCACTTCACAATGAAAGGCTTTCAAAGCCACCCAGCTGGCGCAATGCTTCGCCTGTCACCATGCTGGCCGCCATGGCCACATTCAGCGAGCGGAAACCTTGTTGCATGGGGATTTTTATGCGGTGGGGCAGGGCGAGGTGAACTTCGTCTGGAACGCCTGCCGATTCTCGTCCGAAAAGTAGAATGTCATCAACAGCAAATTTGAAGTCGATGTGACTTTGACTGGCCTTGGTTGATAAAAGCACAATGCGGCGATTTTGATTTTCTGCATAGAACGCTGTCCAAGACGCTGCGCGGTTGATGGTGATGTGTTCCAGATAATCCATTCCGGCGCGGCGAAACGAAGAATCAGTGAAGGCAAAGCCCGCTGGTTCAATAATTGTCAGTTTTATGCCAAAACAGGCGCAGAGCCTGGCGATTGTTGCTGTGTTGGGGGCAATATCTGGTTGGTAAAGCGCAATCTCGATCATCATAGACTTGGGTTTAAGTTGAAAACCGGCTCGCGGCAAACAATCCCACGGACTGCGACAACCTATGGCTAGACTTATTGCGTGGCCAATGTCAAAACGCCACGTAATTGGGCATTACGCTGATATTTTTATAGGGTGGATGAAGTGGCTGACACAACAAACGGTGATGTTACAAGGCGAGACTTCTTGATGGTAGCCACAGGAGCGGTGGCCGCTGTTGGCGGCGCTTTTGTGGTTTGGCCATTGATCAGCCAAATGAACCCTGATGCTTCTGTTTTGGCCTTGGCTTCTATTGAAGTTGATTTGGCACCCATTGCTGAAGGCCAGGCCATTATTTTGAAATGGCGCGGCAACCCATTAATTGTGCGCCACCGCAGCAAAGCCGATATTGATACGGCAAAGGCTGTAAAACCAACAGATCTGCTTGATGGCGTTGCGCGCAACGCCAATGTTAAAGAAGGCGAAGCAGCAACAGACGATAACCGCATTGTTGACGGCAAATCACAATATCTGGTGATGCTGGGTGTTTGCACGCATTTGGGCTGTGTGCCCGAAGGCAACAAAGGCGATTTTGGTGTAGTTACACCAAACGGCACAACGGGCGGATGGCTTTGCCCTTGCCACGGTTCGCAATATGATACAGCGGGCCGCGTGCGCAAAGGCCCAGCACCGGAAAACTTGCCTGTGCCACCTTACAAATATGTTTCTGATACAAAAATTCTTGTCGGCTAATTGGAAAATAAGAACATGAGCGGACCTTCAAAATATCAACCTACCAGCGCCGTTGGAAAATGGTTCCACGAGCGTTTGCCCATTGTGGCTTTTGCCAAAGATCATGCGTTGGATTTTCCAACCCCTAAAAATTTAAATTACTGGTACACCTTTGGCGGCATCTTGGCTGTTATGTTGGTTGTGCAAATTATCACCGGCATTGTTTTGGTGATGCATTACACACCGCAAACTGATTTGGCTTTCAGCTCGGTTGAGCACATAATGCGCGACGTGAACTATGGTTGGATGTTGCGCTATCTGCACATGAATGGCGCATCGATGTTCTTCATCGCCGTTTACATACACATGTTCCGCGGTATGTATTATGGTTCTTACAAAGCGCCGCGCGAAGTGTTGTGGATGATTGGTGTGATCATTTATCTGATTATGATGGCCACAGCGTTCATGGGCTATGTGTTGCCATGGGGCCAGATGAGCTTCTGGGGTGCTAAAGTTATCACCAACCTGTTCTCTGCCATTCCCTTTGTGGGCGATTCAGTAACTACGTGGTTGTGGGGCGGATATTCAGTCGATAACCCAACTTTGAATCGTTTCTTCTCGCTGCATTATCTTTTGCCATTCGTTCTTGCTGGCGTGGTGATCTTGCACATCTGGGCTTTGCATGTGGTTGGCAACAACAACCCTGCTGGCGTTGATGTTAAGGGGCCCGGAGATACTGTTCCATTCCACCCCTACTATACAATCAAAGACGGTTTTGTGATTGTTGTGTTCTTCATGTTCTATGCCTTGTTTGTGTTCTATGGGCCGAACTATCTGGGCGATGCTGTGAACTATGTTCCAGCCAACCCTTTGTCCACGCCTTCGCACATCAAGCCAGAATGGTATTACCTGCCGTTTTACGCGATCTTGCGGTCAATCCCAGACAAGTTGTTTGGCGTTATTGCGATGTTCTCGTCAATCTTGATTCTGTTCTTCTTGCCTTGGCTTGATACATCTCGCGTACGTTCTGGCCGCTATCGCCCAATTTTCAAATTGGAATTTTGGATTTTTGCGGTTGTGTGCGTGGCGCTTGGCTTTATTGGTTCAAAGCCGCCAGAGCCCGTCTATGTATTCTGGTCGAGGATTTTGACATTCTATTACTTTGCGCATTTCATCATCATCCTGCCTGTTCTCGGATTGATGGAAACGCCAAAGCCTGCGCCAAATTCAATCTCGGATGATGTTCTCGGAAAATCATCTTTGATGCCTGCTGAGTGATCTGGAGAGTTATGATGAAAAAATTTATTCCCCTCCTTTTCGCTGGCTTGAGCTTTGGTGCTTTGGCTATTGGTGCTCACGCGGGCGAAGGTGCGCTTGATGCCAAGCACATTTCATATTCCTTCGAAGGCCCGTTTGGTAAGTTCGACAAGGCGCAACTTCAGCGCGGCTATAAGGTTTTCAAAGAAGTTTGCTCCAATTGCCATTCGATGAAGCTGGTTTCGTTTCGCAACCTTTCTGATAAAGGCGGCCCGGGCTTCACCGAAGACCAAGTAAAAGCTTTGGCAGCAACGTTCACGGTGCATGATGGCCCAAATGATAAGGGCGACATGTTTGATAGACCCGGCCGCGCATCTGATGCGTTTCCATGGAACTTCCCCAATGATGAAGCAGCCAAGGCCGCAAACGGTGGGGCTTTGCCGCCCGATCTCAGTTTGATCACAAAGGCGCGTGAAGGCTGGCATGGCACGTTCAACCAATTGGTGAATGGTATTGGCGGCCCGCAATATGTTTATTCGCTGGTTTCTGGCTTTCAAGATGAGCCCGCAGATCTGGCCAAAGAAAAGCCCGAAGGCAAATATTACAACCCCTATTTTGTGAATGGCCCATGGATTTCCATGCCGCCTCCACTTTCTGATGGTTTGGTGACATTTGACGATGGTGCGCCAAACAAGGTTGAAGATTTGGCGCGTGACGTTTCGGCATTCCTTGCATGGACGGCAGAACCCAAAATGGAAGAACGCAAGAAAACAGGTTTTGAAGTGATGCTCTATCTGGCCGTGTTGGCTGGTTTGCTTTATTTCCTGAAAAAGCAAGTGTGGCGCGACGTTCATTAATGCAAGCGTGATCTTTCAAAAGCCCGGCCTTCGCGTCGGGCTTTTTTGCTTGACGGATATGCCTTTGCTGCGGCTTGATTGATTTATGGTAAAATCTGTTCTTGGCATTATCGGTGGCTCTGGCGTTTATGATATTGCGATTGACGAAGCGCGATGGAGCCATGTTGCTTCGCCTTGGGGAGAGGCTTCTGATCAGGTGCGCCGTGGGCAGATTTATGGATTGGATGTGGTGTTTTTACCGCGTCATGGGCGCGGGCACGTGTTTTCACCCAGCAGCATTAACTACCGGGCCAACATCGACGTTTTAAAACGGTGTGGAGTGACAGACCTGTTCAGTCTTTCAGCCGTCGGGTCTTTACGCGCTGAACTTCCACCCGGAACCTTTGTTTTGCCCGACCAGTTTATTGATAAAACCTATAAACGCGAAACCAGCTTTTTTGGAACGGGCTGTGTGGCCCACGTGCCTTTTGCTGAACCCGTTTCGGTTGAACTTGCCAGCTTGGCCGAAGCCGCGTTGAATGCTGAAAACATTGCCCATAAGCGTGGGGGCACTTTGGTTGTGATGGAAGGCCCGCAATTTTCAACACGGGCTGAATCTGAGCTGCACCGCGCATGGGGCGCTGATCTGATTGGCATGACAGCAATGCCCGAAGCGAAATTGGCGCGCGAGGCTGAGATCAACTATTGCACGGTGGCGATGGTGACTGATCTGGACGCGTGGGCGCCAGACCATGACGCGGTGGATGTGGGCCAAGTGGTGCGCACCATGAAGGCCAATGTGGAATTGGCCAAGCGGTTTGTGCTGCGCTTGGCACAAAGCTTTCCACGCGAGCATGTGGCAGGTTCCGCAGACCGTGCCCTTGACCATGCGATTATGACAACGCCAGAAAAGCGTGATCCACAGCTTATGGCAAAGCTTGATGCCGTGGCTGGGCGCGTTATAAGCGGCCTATGATCATTCCCCCACGGCAACGCGGCATTGTTAAGTTTTTCGACAAAGATCGCGGCTTTGGCTTTATTGCGCCTGACGATGGTGGACGCGATGTTTTTGTGCATGTGTCAACAGTTCAGCGCGCGGGCGTGCCCCACCTCGATGAAGGAATGGCATTAAGCTATGCCACGGAAGATGATGCGCGTGGGCGCGGCCCCCAAGCCATTAATCTGCAATTGGTGTGAGTATGAAAAAAGCGTTGATCATTCAACATATGGACCATGATCACCCAGGCCGTTTTCTCGACTATTTTGCTGAAGACAATATCATTCCTGAATTTGTGCGGGTGTTTGAGGGGCAAGAGATTCCGCCACTGGCGCCTTATGATTTGATGTTTGTTTTGGGTGGCGCGCAAGACACGTGGCAGGAAGACCAATTTCCATATTTGGCCATGGAGAAAGCTGCCATTCGCGAATGGGTTTGGGATAGGGCCAAACCTTATTTGGGCGTGTGCCTTGGCCACCAATTGTTGGCAACGGCTTTGGGTGGCGAGGTTGGTAAAGCTGAGCTTGGCGAAATTGGGGTGTTTGATATTGCTTTGAATGATGATGGTGCCAATCACGCATTTTTTGAGGGCGTTACGCGCCAACAAACCGTGATGCAGTGGCACCACGCAGAGGTGAAGCGCGTGCCGCAAAGTGCCACTGTTTTGGCGGCTTCCGCCAATTGTTCAGTGCAGGCGCTGGCGGTTGATAACCATGCTTTATCAACCCAGTTTCATTGTGAGTTTAGCCCGCAGACGATTGCGGCTTGGTCTAGCCTTCCAAATTACGTTGCAACGTTGGAACGCGAATTGGGGGCAGGGGCTTATGATAGTCTTAAAGAAAAGTGCTATCCGCTGATGCCTAACATGGCGCAGAATACACGGGCGATGTATGAAAATTTTAAACGCGCCAGCGGACTGAAAACGAGCGGGCTTAAAATTTAAGGAAGAACACTTCACCTTCAGCTTCTTCTGTGTCGAGCCAGAAGAAGTTGAGGTTTGGAAATTCGGCTTCTAAAATTTCTGCGCCCGTGCCAATTTCACACAGCAAGGCACCGCCTTTGTTCAAATGTTTTGGCGCATTGCGAATAATTTCGCGCACCAGATCAAAACCATCTGGCCCGCCCAAATGGGCCATTTGTGGTTCATGCGCATATTCTGGTGGAAAGGCATCCACTTCAGCTTTTGCCACATAGGGCGGGTTTGAAATGATCAGATCAAATTTTTGAGTTTTTACGGCCTCAAATAAATGGCCCTGATGCAACGTGATGCGGCCTTCAGCATGATGTTCTTTCAAATTGATACGCGCTACTTCAAGAGCATCTGCCGATAGATCGGCGGCGTTAATATCGGCTTGTGGAAATTGGCTTGCGGCCAAAATGGCAAGGCAGCCAGAGCCTGTGCAAAGATCAAGAACCGAATGAATATGTTCAGGATCAAGATCGGTGGCCTGTTCTTGAAACAATCCCTTGGCCATTAACTCTCCAATATACGAGCGGGGAATGATGACCCTTTCATCCACATAAAACGGGATGCCCTGCATATAGGTGCGCTTTAGTAGATAGGCGGCAGGTTTGCGTGTGATGATGCGTTGTTCGATGATGGCCAACACTTCATCGCGCTCAGCCTTGGTCAACCGTGCTTCGGCCCATGGGTTTATATCTTCGATGGGCAATTTTAATGTTTCGAGGATGATGAAAGCGGCCTCATCCACCGCGTTGGTTGCGCCATGGCCATGGGCCAAATGTGCTTTGTTAAAG
>JAYWFC010000172.1:0-2921 GCA_043778995.1 Aestuariivirga sp. | reverse complement strand
AAACCAGCGACCAGCAACCGATCTTCAGCCCGAACAGCGGCAGCAAAATCTTCATAAGATGTGGCGTGAAGCATGGCTTCAATGGCCTTATCAATATGTGGGTCGGCAATGCCCGGGTAATTTCTGGTGCCCGTGGCGGTTTTGCCGTTTGAACCAAAATACAGCGTTTGTTCGTTGCCGGGCGATAGGGAATTGTACCATGCAACGGGGATCATATCATAATCATAGGTGGTTTGCAGGGATGCGAATTGTGAAGCATCCACCATTTTCACTTCAACCTTGATGCCGATTTGCTGCAGCGTGCGCTGATAATGCAGGGCGATTTTTTCTTGATCCGCATTGGTGATGGTTATGGTGAAGGCCAGTTGCTCGCCAGCGGCGTTCACCAAACCGTTGTCTTTCACGCTCCAGCCCGCTTCGCCTAAAAGGTTTACGGCTTTGCGCAGCAATTTACGGTCACGGCCCGTGCCGTCAGACACCGGCAAAGCATAGGAGCCATCCAGCATATCAGGGCGCAGGCCGCCTTTATCATCGCCCAAGATTTTAAATTCCGCAGCATCAGCGCCTTTGCCTTGAGAGGTTAAGGATGAGCCGCCATAATACCCATAGGTGCGCTTAAAGCTGTTGGAAAACAGATTGGCGTTTGCCCATTCAAAATCAAACGCGTCCACCAAGGCTTCACGCACTTTAGCATCGGCAAAAATTTTGCGCCGCGTGTTGAAAGCTAAGCCCGTGGTGGGCGCTGGCGTGTGTTGTTCAACCTTTTCCAAGGTTACTTTACCATCGGTAACGGCGGGAAATTTATAACCCGTGTTCCAGCGCACAGGATCTGTTTCTATTCTGATATCTGCATCACCTTTTTTGAAGGCTTCAAAACCGGAATTGGCGTCTTTGTAATAATCAAAACGCAGCGTGTCGAAATTCCACAGGCCTTTGTTGAAGGCAACATCTTTTCCCCAATAATCAGCGTTCTTTTTCAGGGTGATGCTTTCGCCGGGTTTGATATCGCCGAAAACATAAGGGCCTGAGCCGATGAGGGGCATGATGGTTGATGCTTCAAAATCTTTGCCCGCCCACTGGGCTTTGGGCAAAATTGGCATCAGCCCCATGATCAAGGGCAATTCAAGGTCAGCCTTTTCTTGGTGGAAAATAACCGTGTGGTCATCAGGCGTTTCCACCTTGCTGATTTTGGAATAATTGCTTTTGTAATTGGGGCGGCCATGGTCACGCAATGTTTCCATTGAAAATTGCACATCTGCCGCGGTGACGGGTGAGCCATCTGAAAATTTGGCTTGTGGCCTTATTTTAAAAGTGAAGGTTTGGCGGTCATCCGATACATCGATGCTTTCTGCCAAAAGACCATAAAGCGAAAATGCCTCGGCATAGTTTCGGCCCATCAGGCTTTCAAACACATAGGTGCGGGCACCTGTTGCGATATTGCCTTTGACGATGAACGGGTTGACGCTGTCAAACGTGCCCGTGATGGCTTGCCGCAATGTGCCGCCCTGGGGTGCATCTGGGTTGGCATAGGGTAAACTTTTATAATCATCTTTCAAAGCCGGATCGCCGTGCATGGCGATGCCAACATGGGGCGCGGCCAAACTTGATGTTGCAAGAAGGCCAATAACAAAACCAGCGAAGGCAAGGGTGCGAATCTTTTTCATAGCGCCCATACTAGTCTCTATAAATGCGCAATCAAAGTGGAGGCGGTGATGGCCAAGGTGACTGGACTTTCGGGCAACGAAATTTATTGCTTGGCATTAAAAGACTTAAGCCCAGGCGAATTGGTGGTGGGCAATAGCGTTAATTCCATGGGTTTTCTTGGCTCGTTTGGCGCGGGCGTTCGCAATTTGTTGGGCGGAGAAGTGCCGCAAGTAACCCAAGCCATTTTTGATGGTCGCAACAACGCCTATAGTCGCATGGTGGCAGAGGCAACGCGCGAAAAGGCATCGGGCATTGCGGGCGTTACGGGCGAACTTCGCAATTTTCAGGGCAGCACTGAATTTTTGTTCGTGGGTTCCTGCGTTCATGCCAAAACTTGGGGTGGCGGATTTTTCACCAGTGCGGGCAGTGCGCAAGAACTTTATTGCCATATGGATGCAGGCTATCAACCAGTATCCCATGCCTTTGGCAACATCGCTTATTCCATGGGAATTGGCGGCGGCTTTCTGGGCGCATTAAAAACTTTGGGCCGCGGCGAGATTAAAGAATATTCTGATATTTTTAATCACACGCGGCACTTTGCGTTGGATCGTTTGGTGGGGCAGGCCCGCGCAGATAAAGCCAATTCCGTCGTGGGTATTCGCACCACAATTTTGCCTTGGCATTCGCTGCATGAAATGGTGATGACGGGCACGGCCTCGCGCAACCCCAATCTGCCGCCCGAGTGTGATGCTAACCCGGTGACCAGTGATATGACAGGCGAAGAATTGTGGGCGATGAGCAGCCTTGGCTATGTGCCCGTTAAGTTGCTGATGTCGACATCGATTTATTCTTTGGGTTTTGTGGGCGGCTTTATGGCGGCTTTCAAATCATTGGCGCAGGGTGAAGTGAACGAACTTACAACATTGATCCATGATGCCCGTGAAATTGCCATCGACCGCATCAAGCGCGAGGCAGATGCGTTGGCGGCAGAAGATGTTGTTGGTGTTAAGACTTATATCCAAGAAGTGGGTAATGGCCTCGTTGAATTTATGGCGATTGGCACAGCTATAAAAAAATGGCCCGGCATGGGCACGCAATCGCAAGCCCTGCCTGTGCATGCCATGGTGAGCGAGAAAGATACATGGATTGATGGCGATTTTGGATTTAGCCTAGACCGCGTGAAGTGATGATCTGTTCGCGGAGTTACGCCGTAACCCTGCCATGACAAAATTCATAATCATCGGAACATCGGGCATTGGCGGAGCTTTGGCGCGCCA
>JAYWFC010000171.1:0-20337 GCA_043778995.1 Aestuariivirga sp. | reverse complement strand
ATTGACCGCCGCTTTGCAGCATTAAAAGAAGAGGGCCGTGCGGCTCTGGTGACATTCGTGTCTGCGGGTGATCCTGATTATGATACATCGCTCAAAATTATTCAGGGCCTGCCTAAGGCTGGTTCCGATATGATTGAGTTGGGCATGCCGTTTACGGATCCGATGGCTGATGGCCCGGTTATTCAGGCAGGTGGGCTTCGGGCGCTGGCTGGTGGTCAGACGATGAAGAAGACTTTGAAGTTACTCAAGGCGTTTCGCGCAGGGGATGATGTTACGCCTGTCGTGTTGATGGGATACTACAATCCGATTTATGTTTATGGCGTTGAGACGTTTTTGGTCGATGCCAAAAAAGCCGGGGCTGATGGTTTGATTATTGTTGATCTGCCGCCTGAGGAAGATGAAGAGCTTTGCATACCGGCGATGAATGCGGGTTTGAATTTTATCAGGCTTGCGACACCAACCACTGATGATGCGCGGGCGCCTAAGGTTTTCAAGAATACGTCTGGCTTTGTTTACTACGTTTCGGTTCTGGGAATTACTGGCACAAAAGCGCCTGATTTAAAGAGTGTGAAGCAGAATGTGAACCGCTTGCGCAAACATACTTCGCTTCCCATCTGTGTCGGGTTCGGCGTTAAAACTGCTGAGCAGGCACGAGTGATTGCCAAAGACGCTGATGGCGTTGTTGTGGGCTCAGCATTGGTGAACGCAGTGGAGAAAAGTTTGAACAAACAAGGCAAGGCCACGGCCAAAACACCTAAAGCTGTTCATGATATAGTGCGCGAGATTGCAAAGGGTGTGAGAGCTTAAGATGAACTGGATCAAGAATTTCGTTCGGCCGCGCATTCGCAGCCTTCTTGGCACGGCCAAGCGTGACGTGCCTGAAAATATGTGGATTAAAGATCCTGATTCAGGCGAGATGGTTTTTTATAAGGATCTGGAGGCCAATCAATTTGTGTTTCCGGGCTCTAATCATCATCACCGCATGCCTGCTTCTTTACGTTTAACCACGATGTTTGATGGCGGTGAATTTGAAAAAATTTCAGGGCCATCGGTTACCGTTGATCCATTAAGGTTCAAAGATGAGAAGCGTTATGCTGATCGCCTGAAGGATGCAAAATCTAAAACTGGTGTGGATGATTCGATTCAAGCTGGATACGGCCAGGTCAATGAGCAGGCCATGGTTGTGGCTGTTCAAGACATGGGCTTTATCGGTGGCTCTCTCGGCATGGCTGCGGGTGACGCGATTATTGCGGCAATGCGGATGGCGGTTTCTAAATCATGCCCGTTCGTTATTTTCGTGGCTTCGGGCGGCGCGCGAATGCAAGAAGGGATTTTGTCTTTGATGCAATTGCCGCGCACGACGATTGCTGTGCAGGAATTGCGCGAGGCGGGTCTTCCTTACATTGTTGTTTTGACCAATCCCACAACGGGCGGTGTAACGGCCTCCTACGCGATGCTGGGCGATGTGCATTTGGCGGAACCACAGGCTACCATTGGATTTGCTGGGCAACGCGTTATTGAGCAGACCATTCGTGAAAAACTGCCAGAAGGTTTTCAGAAGTCTGAATATTTGCGTGAACATGGCATGGTCGATTCAGTTGTACATCGCCATGAGATGAAGGCTACTGTCAGCCGTATTGCGCGGATGTTGATGAAGGCTCCGGCGCGTGAAATTTCGGCCGGCGCTTTGGTTGCTGTTAACGCTTAAATTATGGCGCGTAGCGATGCCATATTGATGCGGCTGTTAGAGCTGCATCCGAAGATTATTGATCTTTCGCTTGAACGCATGTGGCGGATTCTTGAGCGCTTGGATAATCCACAAAAGAAATTGCCGCCTGTCGTTCATATCGCCGGTACGAATGGCAAAGGTTCAACACTGGCTATGACGCGCGCGATTATGGAAGCAGCGGGACTAAAGGTTCATTGCTATACTTCACCCCATTTGGTGAAGTTTCATGAACGGATTCGAGTCGCTGGCGAATTGATTTCGGAACGTGAATTGTCTGTGTTGTTGGAAGAATGTGAATCGGCGAATGGGTCTGATCCTATTACGTTCTTTGAAATTACAACGGCGGCGGCCTTTTTGGCTTTCAGTCGAACCAAGGCCGATTATCTTATTTTGGAAGTGGGACTTGGCGGAAGGCTTGATGCGACCAATGTGATTGATCGTCCGGTGGTGAGCGTGATCACGTCGATCGGTTTAGATCATCAACAATATTTGGGCGATACGATTGAGGAGATTGCCCGCGAGAAGGCAGGCATTTTAAAGCGCGGTGTGATTGGCGTTGTGGGTGCACAAAGTGTTGAGGTGCGTGACGAGATTGAGCGTGTTGCTGGAAGAGTTGGAGCGCCACTTAAGATCTCCAATCAAGATTGGCAGAGCTACACACAACATGGTCGTTTGGTGTTCCAAGATGAAGATGGACTGTTAGATTTGCCACTTCCAGCGCTTCAAGGCCCGCACCAAATTGACAATGCGGGCAATGCGATTGCAGCACTTCGCGCTTTGAAAGATGGGCGTATCAGCGATGCCGCCATTGAGGCTGGTTTGCTTAACGTAACTTGGCCTGCGCGGATGCAAAGGCTGACGAACGGCCACCTCAACGAGCTTCTGCCGATTGACACTGAGCTTTGGTTGGACGGTGGGCATAATGGGCCTGCTGGTGTTGTGTTGGCGAAGACTTTGAAAGATTTGAATGCGAAGAATCCGAAGCCGCTGATTATGATTTGGGGCATGTTGAACACGAAACACCCTGGTGGCTTTATCGCAAATTTTAGAAACGTTGCGGAACGTGTGATTGCCATCTCTATTCCGGGCGAACTCAACACGATTGCAGCTGATGATCTGGCCCTGATTGCGAAAAAAAATGGCGTTGCGTCTTCACCCGCGCCAACGCTTGAAAAAGCATTGGAGCAGGCCGCTGTTCTGCACCCTGCTCCAAGAATCATCATTTGTGGTTCACTTTATTTGGCGGGCCATGTTTTGGCGGCGCAGAGCGGTGAGACCATGTCCGCCTTAAGTGGCGCTGCTAAGCGTTAAATCGAGCTTTCAATCCAGCTTTGCAACTGGCTCTTTGGCAAAGCGCCAACTTTCGTTGCGGAAAGCTTGCCATCTTTAAACACCATCAAAGTTGGGATACCGCGCACACCAAACTTCGAAGGCGTGCCGGGATTTTCGTCGATGTTAATTTTTACGATTTTGGCCTTCGGACCAAGTTCTTTGGCGATTTCTTCCAACGATGGGCCAATCATCTTACAGGGGCCGCACCATTCCGCCCAGAAATCTACCACAACCGGTGTTGTTGAATTTAGAACATCAGCTTCAAAGCTGGCATCGGTGACTTTATGGGTGGGCATGAACTTATTCTCCAAACTGTTGGCCTTATAGCTAGGGTGCCAGGCCCCAACCGTCAAGCCTTGGACAGTTCAATTTCTTGCAAGGCTGCCGTGATCAGTGCTTCTGGCAGGTGTTGGTGTTCGCCCGTCTGCGTCCACAACAGGGCAGCATGAATGGGACTTGTGGGGTAGAGTTGGCCAAGGAGGGCTGCATATGTTGCCAGTTGCTTCACATAGGGATGGCTGGGCGAGATTGGCTCGGAACCGCCTTGATTGGATTTATAATCAAGCAGCCAAATGCCCTCTGGCAACACTGTCAGGCGGTCAATGCGACCAGACACTTCCATGCCATTTGGCAGCGTTCCAATAATATCAGCCTCGCTTTTACTGCCTTGGCCGAAATAAACATGAAGGTCAGGGCGCGCCATTAAATTAGCCATCTGCTTTGCATCGGCTTCTGTCAAATCAAGGGCAATGGCGCGCTGCCTTGCCACACTGAAGCGCCGATCTTCAGACACATTTGCAATATCTTGCAACAGGCGATGCAACGCCGTGCCGCGTTTGGCAGCTTCTGGGTTTAGCGTTTGCCGATTGCCGGAAGGATTGAAAGCCTCTCTTGGTTTTTGCCCTTCCAGTTTTGGATTTCTCAACAGCCATGGAGCTTGGTGTGCAGCGGGTGGTATATTTGTTTTGGTCACATCAATAAATTGATCAGGCAAGCCAAAACGTTGTGGCTCATCATTTTCAGGTGCGCCCAAGGCTTGGGTGATTGTTGGCCACCACGAACGTTCGCCCACTTTGTTTTTACCCTTTGCGCCGCAGATATAAAGCTCATCTCTTGCGCGTGTCATGGCGACATAAAGCAGGCGGCTGTTTTCTTGCGCAATATCTTGGGTGTGAAGATCAATCCAATTTTCAAACTGCTGAACATGGGGGCCTTTGCCACTCATCTTCCAGATGGGCAAGCCAGCCGCGCGTTCATTTTCCGGCAGGGTGATGACAGTTGGCCCGCTTCTCGAAAGTTTTTTCACATAGGTTGCATCCGCCATGATCACAATTTCGGCTTCAAGGCCCTTGGCACCATGCACTGTCATCAAGCGCACATCGCCCTTGGCCTTATCCATATCGCGCTTTAGGGTGGTTTCTGTTGCGCTGAACCAATTGATAAAGCCAAACAGTGAAAGGCCATGGTCAGCCTCATAGTCCAATGCCAAATCCATCATGGCGGCACTGGCTTCCAAGGCTTCTTCACCCAAACGTTTGGCTATGCTTTGGCGTGATTTCAAAATGATCAAAGATAACACTTGAAATGGCCCAGCGGTGTGGGCCTGCTGTTGCAGCATGTTTAAATAGTTTTGATTGGGCCCGCTGATCAAATCCACCAGATTTGCTTTGCGATTATAACAAAGTTCAAACAGCTGTTTCTCACTTAATGGTTCGGGCACCAAGGGGGACTTTAAAATGATTGCCAAGGCATGATCATCCTGCGGCAGCAAAAGCCAACCGAGCAACACCACAATATCTTGAACGATCAACGAGTTCAAAAGTATCAAACGATCAGCCCCTGCCACGGGCACACCGTGTTGGCGCAAGTGGGCCAACACCAAGCGATAAAGCGTGGAGCGGGTTTGAAACAGAATGAGAATATCACCGGGTTGTACAGGCCGGTTTTTTGACATCAGAAGCTTCGGCCTTGTGGGGGAGAGCCAACCTGCAATTTTTTCGGCAATCGTCTCGGCAAGCAACCGGTCTGCTGAAGTGGCGGCAGGAGTGTCCAAGGGTCTTGCCCAAGCGTCTGGCTCTGCAATTTTTTCTTCTGTTTCAAAAGGCCACAGTTCGACAACGCCTTGGTCTTTTCGAACCCCGGTGTGGTCGCGTTCGGAGGCATCAAAGATTCCGAGTTCTTTCAATTTGGTTTGGGTGAAAAGCTGGTTCACAGCATCCAGCACAGTGCTGGTGCTGCGGTATGACGTGGTGAGTTCAACCAACGCCATCTGGCCCTGCGTTTGTTTAAAAAGTTCTTCTCGGGTTTTGGCAAAGCCTTTTGCATCAGCGCCCTGGAAACTGAAAATGGATTGCTTTTGATCACCCACCACAAACACGCTGCGGGATTGGGCTTTGGGCAGGCCAGCGCCCGCAAAAAATTCATCCGCCAACCTTCGCACAATGCGCCATTGGTCGGGGCTGGTGTCTTGTGCTTCATCCAACAGAATGTGATTAAGGCCTTCATCGAGTTTTTTCAAAACCCATTGCGTGGCCCGTGCATTTGATAAAAGTGACGCGGCCTTGGTGATCAGATCTGCAAAATCATAAATCCCTAAGCGCTGTTTTTCGACCGAGATGTGTTGCAGAATGTCTTTGGCCAAAACAAAAGCGTTGCCGCTTTGGGCAATGATTTCCAACGTGTTGCGTTGTTGAATAAGCTCAAACACGCGCAGCTTTTCAGTGTCGATAAAACTTTGCGTTTCAGGCAGGGCCTCTGAAATTTCATCGCGAAGGAACTGCTTACGGGCCGCGCCGTCCGTCAAGAAAAATTTTTCAAGAAGGTCTTCGGGTTCATCAGCCTGCGCAATTTTCATCATCGCTTCAGAGGGGTTCACTCTCCAGTGTTTTCCCGAAAGTTCAAGTAATTTTGCATGATGAAGATAGGCAGCTTTATCAATGCTGTTCAGTTCGGTTTTGATCACTTCGAAGTTGAGATGTGTCACGGCGAGCCCGTTCGACAACACGAGTTCATATGACGCCTTTTCGAGATTCAAAAGCTCGGGGCTGGCTTTACGCAGCGCGGTGATGAAGCTTTTGATCAAAGACTGAAAATCATCTTTGTTCAAGCGATCTGTCAAAGCTTCGAAAGCCTTGGCCGTTTGGCTTTCGGTTTCATGTTCGGCTTTGTTCAGCACAATTTGCGTGGCTGAAGATTGCAGCTCTAATTCACGCCGTTCATCCATCACGGAAAACCCGGGCGCTAGGCCTGCTTCGACCGGAAACAAATGAAGAAGTTTTTCGCAAAAGGCATGAATGGTTTGAATTTTTAATCCACCGGGCGTTTCCAATGCCTTGGTGAACAACTGTCTTGCGCGTGTTTGCAGAACGGGATCAGTGCCGTCCTCTCCCAATTGTTGAAGCGAGAGGGTTAACGCCGCATCGTCCAAATTCGTCCAAGCGGCCAAATTGGTGAACAGCCTTGACCACATTTCAGCGGCGGCGGCCTTGGTGTAGGTGATGCACAGAATAGACGCAGGTTCAACGCCCGATAGCAAAAGTCGCGTAACTCTTTCAACCAACACATGGGTTTTGCCCGAACCCGCATTGGCGGAAACCCAGACTGATAGTTTGGGGTCGCTGGCTTGTTGTTGATCATCGGTGGTTTTTACAACGGGTTTGCTCATGCTTCACCCGCCAACGTCCATTCAAGGTAGCGCGACAGGTGATCAAAATCAGCCTCCTCCGCTTCGGTTTTGACGCGCACACGCGGCAGATATTCGAGTGTAGGATCCAAATATTCTTTCAGCAAAGATTGTAGACGGCCAAAATGTTCTTTGGCCAAATCGTCCAAGCTGTCTTTTGATGCGATGGCGCAGATGTTCAGGCCCTTTTTTCCGCCGCCCAAATGCAGATAGAGAATCTCTGATACGATAGAGGGTTGAATGCCCTTGAATCCATTGTTGATGATGAGTGCAGCTTCAAGGGTGAGCTGTGGTGCAAGAAATTTTTCCACTTGCGTCTGTGATGGCGGTGTTCCGGTTTTATAATCGATGATGCGAACTGAATTGTCGTTCAATACATCAATGCGATCAGCCCGCGCCCGAAGTTCAAATTCAGTGTCGTTGATTTTAAATTTATGGCTGCCGTTGATTTCGGAAAAGTTTTTGATGGTGGTTTTGGCGAAGGACTTTTCTTGTTCCACAATCCACCCGGCTGTGCGCAAAAAACGTGGCCACCAAAAACGCATAGTGTCTTTGGTGATTGCATAGGCGGTGAAAACCTCTTGGCCTGCCGCCAACAAGGTATCAAGATTCTGCGCTTCACACTTGTTCCACAGGGCCAGTGCATCGTGGAACACGCTGCCCAAAAGGGCTGCGTCTTGGTCTTTGCCAAAATCTTCCAAGGGTTCCAGCATCAAAATGCGCTTGGCATAAATGGCATATGGGTTGCGGATCAGCTTTTCAATTTCGGTCACACTAAAGCGTATGGGCCTTGCGGCAAGCGGCGGCGCAAATTTGGGCCTGCCATGGGCTTGCATTTTGCCTGCTTCATCCAGTGTCTGGGCCAATTGAAGCGGGTCGAAATTTGGATCTGCTTTGAGTGAAACTTGCGCCGCATCAAGCACCGTTTTTAAACGTAGAAGCCAGCGTGAAGGCGTGGTGGGTGCGCCACCAATGCGCTGGGACGATGTGAGATAAACGCGCGCGTTGCCAAAGCCCTGCTCAAAATCATGGGCGGCCAAACCGATATCGCGTTCAGGATGGGGCAGGCCAAACAGATCGCGCATGGCGCGGTTCAGCCATGGGCCAGGATCGGTTTGTTTGGGCCAAATGGCTTCGTTGAGGCCACCCAGAATAACCACATCGGCCTTCATCAAACGGGCTTCTAACGTTCCATAAATGCCAAGGCGCGGGTGGCCTTTAAAGCTTGGTGGCAATGGGGTTGTGCGCAGCAATTGCTGGATGACCAATGCGGCCTCATAAAGCGAACAAGCCGGGTGAAAGTGCGCGGCTGAATTCAGTTCAGCAATAAATTGGTCAAATACGCGCTGCTCCGTCGTGGCCTTTTCATAGTCGGGATTGAGAATTTCGAGGGCCGCAACAAGATGGGCCATGTGGGTGCTAAAGGGCGCTATGGCTTTGTCGGTGAAACCCGCCAAGGCTTCATCCAATTTCACGCACAGTGACTCTATCGCAGTCCAGTCTTCAGGCTGAAGTGATTTAACCAGCGGGTGGTTGCGGTAAGTTTTCAGGCTGCGTTGGTGGGTTGTCTGGGCCAGATCTCTAAACGTTGGGGACAGTTGCATAAATGGATTGCCGCGCAGGCAGGCAAATTCAAACTGTTGCCGCACCAAAGCAAAAACATCTGCGGCAAAACCCAATGTCACATCATGGTGGCCCAGAAGCGCCATCACCGAAGCGATGCTGAAATTTTGCAGTGCGCATTCCAAAAGCAAATCCAGAATATGGCCTTGGCCTTTAGTGTTCAGGGCAAGGCTTGCTGTATCAGTAATATCAATATTCCAGCGCCGCAGTTCGGCTTTGACGCGAATGGCCAAATCACGATCTGGTGTGATCAAGGCCGCGGTTTCATTTTCAACTTCTAAAGTTTTGCGCATGATCACCGCAATGCTACGCGCCTCAAGTTGGCGATCAGGTGCTGAAATTTCGCTGATGCCGTGGCTGGCTTTTTTGACGCGATCATGTTCGGCGGCCAACACGCTGTGCCACATATGGGTGGTCTCTGATGGGCGCATCACTTCCGAAATTAAAAAATCACGCGGTGCAGTTGGCGAAACATTTTTCACGCCCAGATGTGCGATGTGTGTGTGATCAAGCTCCAGCTCTTGCAGAAAAAGCTTCATCGAATATTGCGGGTGTTCTTGCGGAAGCAGCGCCCAATAGGCATCATCAGCAATCGTATTCAATCCTGGTAAAATAACCGCGCCTTCGGGGTGGCAGGCAATCGCCTTGAGCAAGGCACGCGTTGAAGGAATAGTGCCGGTGGAGCCTGCCGCAATAATGGGGCCTTGATGTTCACCTGAAGCAATGCGCGCGGCGTTTAATCTGATCATGCGGTTACGATAAGCGATGCTACTGATCTGGCCTTGGGCATGATGGATGCTTGGCAGTTGATCATGTAGCAATTGCAGCAGGCTTAAAATTGCTTCGCGGTGAATCGAAAGTTCGGTGTCGTAAGCCAGCGATAATTTTTCAAAGTTGCATTCATTGGTTTCAACAGTGATGATCAATTCCTGCAAGCTTTTGGCTAAACCTAGTCTTTGCACGGCTGAGCGCGTGATCTCGCCGGCAAGGCCGATTTGTGGATTGTCCCTTGCCCAGGTTTCCACCAAGCCCAACAACAGCAAAAGCTGGGCTTGCGGTGAAACGGGCGTTGGCTTTTCAAAAATTTCCGATGTTGTATCGATAAAAAATTCATCCACATCACCAATCGGGCTGATGCGCGGCAACAGCAGCGTTTGCCCTTTGGATTGACGTTTGAAAGATTTTACCAATTCAAGAGCGGCGCGGCGCGTGGGGACAAGCACTGTCCACTCTGTCAGCGGTCTTTCCGTTTCAAAGGTGGGAAAACGCGACAAAATGTTTTCAGCGAGGATGTCGAGAAAAGCCTCGCCTGCCGCAATGGAAAACACGCGAGGCAGAGTTTCGGTCATGGATCAGCTTTTTGCCAAATAATCTTCAGCAGCTTTTATGGCATCTGGTGTGCCCACATGCAACCAATGGCCTTGATGGGAAATCCCGAACAGGCGCTGATTAACGATGGCCTCGTTCCACAGCACATTCATCGAGAAGCGACCAGCAGGCGCGTTTTCAAACAGGCGCGGATGCACCAGATAAGCACCAATGAAACATAAGCCGTTTTGGGTTTGGCGTTTGAGGCGACCTTCAGCATCCATCACAAAATCGCCGCTGCCGTCATAGCCCGTGGTATGTTTGGGGTCGCACACCAACAAAAGGCAATCCATTGTTGCGTTATCCCAGCTTTGTGCCAATCGTTCTAATGCGGGGGCTCCACGGTCTGTCCAAAAACAATCGCTGTTTAAAACATAAAAAGGTTCGGCGCCCAACAAAGGCAAGGCGCGCTTCACTCCGCCGCCTGTCTCAAGCACCTGATCAGTTTCATCGGAGATCACTATTTTGGGCGATGAGATTTGTTTGGCCCAGGCTTCAATCTGGTCTGGCAGATAGTGTTTATTCACGACAGCGGTTTTGACACCCGCAGCATTTAGATGATCAAGGGCATAGTCAATGATGCGTTTGTTCGCCACTTTCAAAAGTGGTTTTGGTGTGTTGTCTGTCAGCGGGCGCATGCGTGTGCCAAGGCCCGCCGCCAAAATCATTGCGGTTTTTGGGTGAAAACTCACCTCAAGAAACTCATTGCGTTAAAGCTTCAGGAATGTGAACGGTGAACCAGTTTTTCAAACCGCTCAGGGCCGGATGTTTTAAGTTATGTGCCAGATAGCGCGACATGCGCGGCATATGTTTTAGATAATGGGGCTTACCGTCACGTTTGTTAAGCCTGGCAAAAATACCTAAAATTTTTGTGGCACGTTGTGCCCCAAGAATTGCAAAGGCGGTGGCAAAAGCCTCTTCGTCAAAAATACCATCTTGTTTGCGAGCCAAAACATATTCAGCATAAAGCGCGTCTGCCAGATCAAACGAAATATCGACGCGAGCATCTTGCAACAACGACACAAGATCATAAGCGCCATGGCCCAACAACGCATCTTGCGTGTCTATCAAACCCACACGCTTTAGGCTTTTACGGTGGGCCAGCCAGATTAAATTGGGGGAATGAAAATCGCGCAACACCCATTGGGGTTGGGCCTGAATTGTGAGCGGCAAAATTTTGCGCCATTCAGCTTCAAAGCTATGATGCCATTCAGCAGGCATTTGTTTGCCGTGAATATGCGTGTGAAACCACGAGGGCAGCAGATCAACTTCGATCAATTGTGCCGCCTCATCGTAATGCGACATTTTATAAATTGAGCCATCGCGATTTTTTAAACTTGTGGGCCAAGTTTGGGCACCCATATGGGCCAGAAGCAAGGTTGCGGCGCGCATCGGCTCTTGCACGTCTTGGCCTGCTTTGATCATGGTGCCATAAACGTTTGTCCCCAAATCTTCGATCAACGCCAGACCGTGTTTTAAATCACAATCATAAATTTGAGGCGCACTATAGCCCATGGCGCAGAGATGATCGTTGATTGCCACAACAGCGTGAAGGCCTTCAGCCAAATGGGCAATGGCGCTATAGGGCTTTCCATCTTTTACCGGAGGGCCATCAGGCCGCTGGGGCATATCCATGAGAATTGAGTTTTTTTTACTAGTGACAATTTTTTCATAGCGCCGCGATGAAGCGTCACCATCAAAAAATTGCCGTGTATATGAATAGGCACTTTGCCTTTGCAGAAACGTTTCAATTTCAACATTGCGGGCGAGCGCTGCCTTCCACGCATTCTGGGCATGAATGTCGATGGTGCGGGTTTGATCTTGGCCCGCAAAATTAATGGTCAGCGTGTTTTCTGAAAGCATGGTTGAATAGGCATCGGGCCATTCAATCAACATAATGTGTGTGGCCGAAAGATCGCTCAACCCCAGTTCTAAGGCTTCCCCGGCGTTGGTTAAGCGATAAAGGTCAACATGGGCCACGGGTAGCCTTGTGTTGTCATAGGTTTGCACCAGCGAAAACGTGGGGCTGGGCACATCAAAATCTTGATCAGCCGTGCCCAAGGCGTGAATGAAGGCGCGCGCGAATGTGGATTTTCCTGAACCCAAATCGCCTTTCAGAAAAACCACAAAACCCGGCCTTGCCCACAGTGAAAGCGCGCGGGCCAAGGCTTCGGTTTCTTGGGGTGAATGGGAATTGATCAGCATATCCGAGCCTTATGCCGCGCTTGAGTTTTCAAGCCGTGCGGCCTTGTTGGGGCCAGCAACAGGCAAGGTGCAAATGACGGTGGTGCCTTGGTGCATTTTAGAGACAAGCGAAACTTTGCCGCCGTGAAGTTCTGTAAAGCTTTTAACCAATGCCAAGCCAAGGCCTGGGCCACGGTGGCTTCCGGGCAAGGGTTTGGCTTGGAAACGTTCAAACACTTTTTGTTGAAACTCTGGTTCAATACCGCGGCCTGAATCGGCCACCCAGATTTGAATCATGTTGCCTTGTTTTCTGGCGCCCATTTTAATTTGACTGTCGGGCGGCGAAAAACCTGCCGCATTGGAAAGAAGATGAAGGATGATCTGTTCAATGCGATCAGGATCAGCGCGCATCACATCAACATTGGTCGGCACTTCAATGCTGATTTCAAGATGGCGCTTTTCCAGCACAGGCAAGAAACGCTCAGCCGCTTTTTCAAGAAGCTCTGACACATTGATATCGGCCAATTTCAATTCCATTTGGCCTGCATCAATGGCCGACAGATCGATGATGGCATTGATGATCGATTTTAAATCTTCAGAAGAATGACGAATGTCTTGCACATATTCGCGTTGTTTGGGTGAAAGCGCGCCAGCCACACCATATTCCAAAGTTTCTGCAAAACCGATGATGCTGGTCAGCGGTGTTCGCACTTCATAGGACACGTTGGACAGAATGCTGTTCTTTAAACGATCTGCTGCTTCCAAAGCTTCGGCCCTGTCGCGCAAGGCTTGTTCAGCCTTAACAGCGTCTGACACATCGGTGAAGGTTAAAAGCGCATTGCCATCGGGCAGCGGCACGGCGCGATAACGCAATACGCGGGCATCTTGGGTGACGCGGCCTTCGTGGGCTTTGCGATTGGCCTCAAGCCCGGTGACACCGAATTTAATATCTTGCCAGGCGCTGCGTGAATCTGCGCTGAGGCTTGGCAATTGGGCCAGTTCATTCACATGGGGCTTTTTTTCAAGGAAGGCTGGTTCGATGGACCAAAACCGCATGAAGGCCGGATTGTATAATTTCAAACGGCCATCCGGGCCGGTGAGAGCCACGGCCTCTGCCAAGTTGTCCAAGGTTTCACGCTGAACTTCGAACAGCTCATTATAGCGGCTTTCAAGCTGGAATTCCTTGGTAAGGTTTTCATAAAAATGCGTGATGCCGCCCAGCGGGTGTTGATCGGTGACCACGCGCAAAGAGCGGCCATCGGGCAGATACCAATATTCTTCCTGGGGCTCTAAGGTTGTATATGATTTTAATTGTTTGTTGCGCCACTCACGATAGTTGGCCTGTTCAGGCAACAAGCGGCCAGCGCGCAAACGGTCGAGAATTTCGCCATCTGATGGTTGTGATTTTAGAAAGGCCTCGTCGAGTTCCCACAGCTGAGAATAGGCTTGGTTGTGAAAGGTCAAACGCTGGTCAGGCCCAAAGATGGCAATCGCCGTTGATAGTTTATCCAACATGGAAGCATGGGCTGCTTCATGGCGGCTTAAATCTTTTTCGGTTTCTTCAAGCGGTGTTACATCGATGGCAAAACCGACGTGGCTGTTTTCAAGCCCGGTGTCGTAAATGTTGAAGCTACGCATTTGACCAGCCAGAACGGCCTTGGCGCGGCCCACCAAGCCTTCCTTGGGGTTGGCGCGCGATGTATCAAGCGCTTCAGGTTTTGTCAGCCACAGATTGCGGCGCAAAACAGTTTCGCCGTCTGGGGCCTCGGTGGCGTGAACATAAGATTGGTTGACCCAACTCAATTGGCCATCCTTGCTGGTGAGCCAAATAGGAAAGGGTGCGCCATCTAAAATTGCGCTGAGGCGTTCCACCTGTTTGGCAAGCTTATGGGCATCGTATTGGGTTTCGTTCACTTCAAGTCTGTCACCCGAGAGCGGCCTGAAGCGCAAATTGATGGATGTGCCAGCCGCTCTGCCATCCACCTCTAACAAATCACCCAGCTTGGTTTTAACGCCAAAATTGAAGGGCGTTCCATCTTGATGAAGTTGGGCAAGTTGGCTTTGAAGCATTTTGGCTGCATCAAGTTCAAGCCAGGTTTCAAACTGCACTACGGCATTTAAAGTTTCAGGCACCCGCACAGTGCCATGCAATGTGCCCAGCATACGTTCAGGCTTTTGGGCGTTGCCATTCCATGTGAGAAGAATTTGTGACTCGGCTTGCAGCGCTGCTTCGGCTTCATTCAGTTGATATTCAACATCGCCCAAGCGGCGCTGGGTGATTTGAAGATTGCGTCTTTGGCCGCGCAGCCGCAAAAATAAATAGACCGACAGTGAAATGCCAAAAACACCTGAAAGCGTTGTGGCGGTGAGCGTTGCTACATTCTGATCAAAGCCAGCAGCAAAGCAAAAACTTGATTGCACAGGCATCAAAAGTACAGCCAGACCCGCAACGCTTTTCAGCATTGTGATTTTACGGGTGCCTGTTTTGCCCAATTGCCTACTCCATCAGCCGCCCCTTTGCGAATCAGTCGGCGCAGGGATTGCTAATTCTATAGACGGAAGGTCTTGCTTCGTGAATCCGCTTTCTTTTTTTAACGCGAAAGTTGTGACTTTTTGCGGGCTGCTTTTTCCAGCTTGGCTTTACCATTTTGAACGCGATAGGTTTTCGAGGCAATTTTAGTCCACGCTGGCCTGTGGGTGATGGCCAATATCGTCAAATTGCCCGACAAGGCTTTGATATTTTCACAAATTTCAGCCTCTGTCTGTTCATCCAAGGCGCTTGTCACTTCATCCAGTAACAGGAGCTGTGGCTTATGCACCAAGGCCCTTGCCAGTGACAGGCGCTGGCGCTGGCCACCGGAAAGTTTGCCACCCATCGTGCCAATTTCTGAATGAAGCCCTTGCGGCAAGGCATTCACAAACTCTTGGGCGCCCGACAAGCGCAAAGCTTCTGCAACATCGCCTTCAGAAATTGTTTTGTCGCCCATCACAATATTTTCAAACACCGTGCCGCGCAGGAGCGTTAGTTCCTGTGGCACATAGCCAATATTTTTGCGCCATTTTTTAATGTCGAGCGTGTTGAAGTCTTTGCCATCCACGGTGATCTTGCCCGATGTGGGTTGATTAAGGCCGATGACCAAATCCACCAACGTGGTTTTGCCAGAGCCTGATGGGCCCACCAGAACAGTGATGGCCTTGGCCGGAATTTCGACATTCACCGCTGATAAAATAGTTTTTTTCGCATAAGCAAAATCGACACTTTGAAAGCTGATGGCTTTGTTTAATGTGGGATCAAGCTTGCCTTGTTCAGCTTCCGCATGTGCTTCACTTTGCTTGATGGTTTCAAGCACGCCAAAATAGCCTGCTGAAGAAAAAGCCGCATTTTGCAGCGACAACTGCACCCGCTTAATGAGATCAATCAATTGATAAAAAATAACACCGAATACCAGAAACTGCGATAGCGGCGTTTTGAGAACAGCAACGCCTACATAAATTCCGGCGATCACCATCACCATGGCCAAAATATCTTGGCCATAATACATGGCGTGGGTGCTGATAATTTTTTGAATTTGCGCGCTGCGCAGGCTTTTTATGTTGGCAGTGAAGCCTTGCAGAAATCGTTCTTGGCGGCCCATCGATTTGAGGGCCTTCATGTTGTTGACGACATCTTCAAGGCCGGTTGTAAGTTCATTCGATGCTTGCCATTGCGTGCGGCTGCTGGTGTCTGCAAGGCGCAATATGGCGCGCAAAGGCAAAACCAAAATGGCTGCTGCTGCGATTGAAAAAAGCGCCAGCTTGAAAGATACCAGAAAAGCCGCAACAAACATGCCAAGCGTTGGTATTAAAGTGACAACGTGGCCCGCCGCTGCATAATAAGCCTCACCCGCCAATGTTGATTGGGCTGAAATTTGCGAGGCCACTTCGCCTGGCTTATGATCAACAAAATAAGACCACTTGGCCTGCATCATGGCATGTAAAAGTTTCGTTCGAATTCTGGTTGTAACATCAGCCACCGAAATTCCCACATAGCTGAGCGAGGCCATGGAGATCACCGATTTTAAGATTAATCCGGTTCCTACAAAGGCCAGCAGATTGAGAAAACTGGGTTCAACCCCCAGCTTTGTAAACAGCCCTAAAACATATTCTGCGATGGGTGATTGTTTCTGCCCGCCATCAGTTGTGAGTTGGGTGATCAATGGCACCAAGCCGCCCATGCTGAGCAAATCTGCCATGCTTGCCAACAGCATCAGTGCTGCCACAATAATGGGGCGGCCGCCCGGCGCTGACCAATAGATTGAAAAAACTTTTTTCAACACTCGCTTGCTGCCCTCATTTTCACGTTCGCCTAAACCGCGTTATACTGTGAAATAGCAAGGCCCAGTTGTTTTTTTAGGTGTTCAAGATTGACCCCGGCAAAAGACTGAACACCAATGCATACGTGGTTCGGTTCGAGGACTTGGCAGAAGTGTTCAATTTCAGCTTCGGTTTTGGATTGCCTGTTCCACTGGGTTTTGCACAGGTGCTTGGTGGAAACAAAATGATGTGGGTTGGTTTTTTGAACCTCGTCCACAAAAAGCCCATAGAGCGTGTATTCCGAAATATCTAATCTTGCGCCCAATTCCGTATACCAATCTTTGCCTGTGGTTTTTTCAATATGCTCGCGCAGGGCCAAAAGTGTGGGGCGATGCCAGGTTACAAAATTATCGATATAGGTGAAATGAACATCAGTGTTGTTGACGGGAAGGCCCAGAATTTCCAAACCGGGCTTTACATATTTAAGATTAATAATTTCCGGTAGTGTGCGTGCTACTGGTGAATGATACAGCCGAAGTTTTGTGCCCTGGCTCAATGTATCAGTGTTGAATGGCCTGACGAAGAACACATCAGAATCGCAATAGGCCAAGCCTTGTTGATTGATGATGGAGGCAATGCCCATCTTTATAATTTGCTGCATATGCCAACCGATGAAGAAGCCGGTTTTTTTGGCCCACCACAAGCTTCGCCCACCCGCAAAAGGAATGTTGAACAGGTGGTGCATGCTGGGCGGCGCCACATCATGGGTTAAAAGAATGGTGCGGCGGGGGCCGGCAAAAGATTTAAACAAGCCATGATCTGGCTTATCGACAATGATATAGTGGTGCCAGTTGCCTTGCAAAAAAACATCCATGCTTTGGCACAGCATTTGGCAACGTTCAAAATCACCAGAATAGCTTGGTGTTATAAAAGCCCAATCTTGTTGAGACTGATTGACGAGCAAGGGCTAATTCCTGATCGATTCTTTCAGCGTATTAAAAGCCACAAATCCAAAGCCGATGGCAAAATAGGCATAGACTTCGATGAACGTGGTTGCTGCATGGGGCAGGCAATAGATCACCATGCCCACGAAAATGAACGTATAGAGAATTTCAACATAAGCGGCAGGCGGAAGCGCGCTGATTTTATAGGCTTGGTTTTTCGCTTGGGTTTGATCTTTTTTCACAATGTTCAATTTGGGCGTGCGCACAAAGGGCGTAACCTTGCCGGTGAAAGCTTGGATGATGGCCCAAGAATTTGCGAATGAAAGCCCAATGGCAGTGGATGTGAAAAATACTGTCATCAACACAATATGCAACGGGCTTTTTTTGCCAGCCGTAAAATCACCCAAGCGCTGGGCTGTTCCGAATGTATAGATCATGCCGATGAAGGAAATGGCGATCAGCACTTTCAATGTCCAGAACAAGGGGCCGGTGCTGAAATGTGTGAACCATGGCAACAGCAACATGCTGACCACGAAGAAATGCATGAACAAAAATACCAAGCTGTTGAACATGTGAAACGAACCCACAATTTTCGACATTAACGGCGCATTGGAAGACCACAGATTAACCAGCGTTTTCTTGCCAGTTTCAGCGGCACCCTTTGTCCAACGAAATTGCTGGCTGCGCACAGCGTTCATCTCAACGGGAAGTTCAGATGGTGTGGTGATGCTTTCAACAAATAAGAATTTCCAACCTTTCAGTTGTGAACGGAAGCTCAAATCTAAATCTTCCGTCAGGCAATCACTTTCCCAGCCGCCTGCATCTTCAATGGTTGCCCGGCGCCACATGCCGCCTGTGCCGTTGAAATTGATGAAATTATCAGAGGCCTGACGCCCGCCCTGTTCAACAGAAAAATGGTTATCAATGGCAAAACCCATCAACCGCGTGATCAACGAATAATTATAGTTGAGATGTTCCCAACGGGTTTGCACCATGCCCACTTTGGGATCGCCAAAATAGGCCACAACCTGTTTGATAAATTCTGGGCGGGGTAGAAAATCAGCATCAAAAATGGCAATGAATTCGCTGTCGTTCAAACCCAAACCATATTGCAAAGCGCCCGCCTTGAAGCCTTTGCGATCTGCCCGTCGCACATGTTCAATATCAATGCCCTGGGTTTTGAGTTGGGCAATAACGCGGGCTGCAATTTCGGTGGTTTCGTCGCTTGAATCATCCAGCAATTGAATGCTGAGTTTGTCTTTCGGATAGTCCATTTTTGCCATGCAGTTAAGCAAACGTTCAACCACATATTGTTCATTATAAATGGGCAGTTGAATTAATACGCGTGGCAGATTGCCAGCCCAGCCCACAGGCTTTACGGGCGGTTTTGCATTCGAACTTTTGCTGCGGCTATAAGAGTAGGCCAAGGCGGCTTGCGCCAAAGAATAAACAACAATCATTACCGTTGCAAAAAAGGCAAAAGCCTCGACAAAAAACACTATCACGTTGGTGAACTTCCGATCTTCAAACAAGGCTTTGGCAGCGTGCTGTTTTGCCCCTGGGGCGGAAAACAACGGATATTCTATGGCCAATTGAATAAGCACTTACAAACTGTATGAAAGCGTGTCAAATGCACTGGTCAGATGCAAACCCTATCATTTTTTAAATTTAGCAGAATTGATCTTTATGTGCTGTGGGTGATTTTGAGGCCCATGCGCAATATTTTCATTTTTGTGCTACTGATTTTGGAATGCGTGCGCTTTCGCCAAGGGCTTGGTCTTGCCCTTCATCAAGACAATCTTGTGGCCCTGATGATTACCTATTTAAGCCAGTGGGTGGCTCTTTATTCAGGTTTGGCCATGCAAATGGCGTTGGCCGTGGGGGTGATGCTGGGTTTTGCCGGATTAGCCCAAAACCGTGAACTCGATGCCATGCATGCCTTGGGCTATAGCTTGCACCGATTGATGGTTCCGGCGGTGTTGTTGTCTTTGCTGGTGGCCGCGGCAGATTTTTGCATTCTGGGCTGGTTTCAACCCCTTTCGATTTATAACAGCGCCAATTTCGTTCATCAAATTCAACGCTTTGTCAGTTTGCTGCCCGAAGGCGGGGACTTGTTTGTCAGCGGCGGCGGAAAAACCGTTTTGATTGATAATATTGCGCCCAAAAGCAATGAGTTTGGCAAGATTTTTGTTTATCAAACCTATGATGATGGAAAAACTGTAACCACTGGCGGATCAAAAGGCCATGTGACGATTGTGGATGATGACCCCAATCAATATTACGATGTTGAAGATGTGCGCATGATGCAAATTAATCTGGCCCGCAATGATCAAGGTTTGGTTCTGCCTGAGGCTTATAACGCCAGTTCAAGTTCCAAGCTGAAAGGCCCGGTTCGGGCCATCGACACCAGCCGTTTTCGCAAACGCGGATCATCTGAATGGGAAATGACATTTGATGAATTGGCGTGGTCTGGCCCGCCTGGGGGCTATGCGGGCAAGGTTTCGCCAATTCCTATGCATGCGGAGTTGAACTATCGCATTGTGCAGGTTCTCTATATTTTATTGCTGCCGTTCATCGCAGTTTTGTTTGTGATTGAACCGCGGCGTAACCCAAGCCCGTTTCGGTTCTTAGCCGGTCTTTTAACAATTTTGGCCTTTCACCAATTTTTGGGCATGGCCACATCGGTGTCGCGCAAGGGTGATCTTCCTGTGCTGTTCACACTGTGGTTGCCCTTTATGATTTTGACACTTGTTGTGTTTTTTAGGATGCGGTGGCTTTCCACAAAGCCCGGTTTTAACACGGCGCGATAGGCTGTTGGTGATTGGGACGCTGGCGGAAGAAGAGTCCGTCTTACCGACGTCTGCAGTTGTCTGCATTTGTCGCTGAATGTCAGGAAAAACCCGGTAAATACGCACATACGTTTCCATTGACGTCTGTTGGTGTCAATCACCATTTGCCTGCAGCCAGCCTCTTGTGGTAGGGAACCTGGTAGGGAATGATGGGGATCCACAGTCATGGGAAAGCTTACTGTTAAACAAATCGAGGCGCTCAAAGCGCCTGGTCGTCATTCGGATGGGGACAATCTTTATTTGAACATCGCAAAGTCGGGAGCCAAAAGCTGGGTACTGTTCTATCGATTGGATAAAAAGCGCCGGGAGATGGGGCTTGGGGGCTTAGACAAC
>JAYWFC010000170.1:0-2942 GCA_043778995.1 Aestuariivirga sp. | reverse complement strand
CAAGCCCTCAACACCAAGCCTTGGCTTTTGGCCGATGGCGCCACAGGCACCAACTATTTTCAAATGGGGCTGATGAGCGGTGATGCGCCCGAAATGTGGAATTTTGAACATCCAGACCGTGTGCGTTTGCTGCATAAACAGTTCATTGAAGCAGGCGCTGATATTATCCTCACCAACACATTCGGCGGCAATCGCCATCGCTTGAAGCTGCACAATGGCCAAGACAAAGTGCGTGAAGTGAACATCGCCGCCGCCAAAAATGCACGTGCTGAGGCTGATGATTTTGCCGCCCGCACAATTTATGTTGCAGGTTCCATTGGCCCAACGGGGGAAATTTATGAACCAGTTGGAACCTTCCCTTATTCTGAAGGTGTGGCCGCCTTCGCCGAACAAGCGATTGCCCTGAAGGACGGTGGCGTGGATGTGTTGTGGATTGAAACCATGTCGGGCGAGGAAGAACTTCGCGCCGCTGTGGAAGGCGCTGCCACCGCAGGCTTGCCCATCGTCACCACTATGAGCTTTGACACCAACGGCCGCACCATGATGGGTATAACGCCCGCTGCCTTTGGCGCTTTGGCATCTTCACTTGTGGCACAACCCGTGGCCATTGGTGCCAATTGCGGCGTTGGCGCATCGGAATTGATTGCAACCGTCATGGGCATAACAGCAGCGCGGCCAGATGCTTTTGTTGTGGCCAAGGGCAATTGTGGTGTTCCACAATATCATGATGGCCATATCCATTATACTGGAACGCCAGAATTGATGGCAGACTATGCGCGCATCGCTTTGGATGCAGGTGCCAAAATCATTGGCGGTTGCTGTGGCACAAGCCCTGAACATTTGGCCGCCATGCGCCACGCCTTGGAAGGCCACACCAAAGGTGCGAGGCCAACAATCGAAATGGTTGAAACAAAACTGGGTGCCGTATCAGCCCTTGCCAAAGGCATAGACCAAGCCGCAGAAGGTGCCGCAAGGCGCGAGCGCCGGCGGAGTTAAAGGTATGATCAGCCAGCCTGTCTCAAACCTAAAAGACATGCTGGCCACATTGTCGCCTAAACTTAACGAAAAGCGTGTGGGCTATATATCCTCAAAGGATGTGCAAACCGTCTTTGGCAAGCTGCAAGCGGACGCCATCATCGGAACTTTCCGTGAAGACGAAGCGACAACATTCATTGTTGAACTCACCGCTGCTGAAAACTCCGGCTTCGAAATTCTATTCCGTGGCGCTTGGATCACGTTGACGGTTCACTCTGCACTTACCGGCGTTGGCCTGACAGCGGCCTTTGCCACAGCGCTGGGCAATGAAGGAATTTCCGCCAATGTAGTTGCCGCTTATTACCACGACCATATTTTTGTGAGCGTGGACGATGCAGACAGGGCAATGGCGGCGTTGAGAAAATTACAGCAAGACAATCTATAGCTTGAGCGAGATTTAGAATTGGACGTAACCATCACCCAACTGATCAATAACCTCAGTGGCCAAAACTTTGTTGCCGATCAATTTTTTATACTTATCACAAAATATGGCTTGCCCTTTTTGGTGATTGTGGTCGTGGCGCAATGGTGGCTTGGAACAACTCGGTTAGAGGCGCGGCAAACTGCGTTGAAGGCTGGGTTGACGTTTTTGTTGGGGCTTGGTTTGGCGCAAATCATGTTGCTGTTTATCCACCGGATGCGCCCCTATGATGCGGGCATCAGCCATCCTATTGTGCCTTCAACGGTGGATTGGTCTTTCCCGTCTGATCACGCCATTGCCTCATTCAGCATTGTTTTTGCTTATGCGTTGAGTGGCTTTCAGCGAGCGGCAATTTGGTTTTTCATTTTGGCCACGTTCATTTGCTTCTCGCGCATTTTTGTTGGCATGCATTATGCCAGCGACATTCTTGGCGGGGCAGCGGTGGCTTTGGTTGCGGCAATCGCAGTCCACACATTGTATCCGCGTGGTTCAAAACTCGATCAATGGCTGGTGAGTTTGTTTTAATCCCTCACATCACCTTATCGATCACGGTTTTCAACCGCGCTATGGTGCCTTCAACGTCCATCAGTTTATCCAATCCAAAAAGCCCTAACCGAAATGTTTTAAACTCTGGCCCTTCGCCCACTTGCAAGGGAACGCCTGCTGCAATTTGCATGCCTTCGGCGATAAATTTTTTGCCGTTCTGAATGTCAGTGTCATCGGTGTAAGACACCACGACACCCGGTGCGCCAAAGCCTTCAGCGGCAAGCGATTGAACGCCCTTGGCCGCCAGCAAAGCGCGCACTGCATTGCCCAATTCCCATTGCGCCGCCTTCAAATTCTCAAAGCCCAGCTCTTGGGTTTCCTTCATGGCCTTGTGAAAGCCAACCAAGGCATCAGTGGGCATGGTGGCGTGATAGGCAAATCCGCCGCCTTCATAGGCAGCCATAATTGCCCGCCATTTTTTCAGATCAATGGCAAAACTGTTGGATGTTGTCTCCGCCAATTTTGCTTCGGCGCGTTTTGACATCATCACCAATCCGGCAGATGGTGATGCCGACCAGCCCTTTTGGGGTGCTGAGATCAACACATCAACACCCGTGGCTGCCATATCAACCCAGATGGCTCCAGAGGCGATGCAATCCAAAACCATCAGCGCGCCTACATCATGGGCAGCCGCGGCCATCGCCTTCAAATAACCATCTGGCAAAATAATCCCCGATGATGTTTCCACATGCGGGGCAAAAACTACATCAGGTTTTTCTTCATGTATTTTCTTGACAACCTCTTCAATCGGTGGCGGCGCATAGGGAGAGCGCACATGATTGGCATTTTGCCGCGCCATGATCACCGTGGTTTTGGCCGCAAATGCGCCCGCATCAAAAATCTGCGTCCAGCGAAATGAAAACCAGCCATTGCGAACAATCAAAGCATGTTTGCCATTGGCAAACTGGCGGGCCACAGCCTCCATGGCATAGCTGCCACC
>JAYWFC010000169.1:0-7818 GCA_043778995.1 Aestuariivirga sp. | reverse complement strand
CGCACAGCTTCGCGCACGGATGTTGGCGTGAAGCCAACACGATATTCATGGTTCTTGATTTCTTTTGGTACGCCGATGTGCATTGCAATTCTCCCTGAAGGACAAAAGCATAGGCTCTAGTTGCTGGAAAAAAATTTCAAAGTGCAGGGAATGTTGAAGCATGTTGGACAAATATTCTAATTTATTGTAGATTATTCGAATGAAAATTCAAAAATTAGATAAGATCGATAAAACTATTCTTATCGAACTTCAACGCAAGGCTACGATGCCCATTGCGGAGCTTGCTGAAAAGGCGGGGCTTTCGGCATCGTCCTGTCACAGGCGTGTGAAGCTGTTAGAACAAGCTGGGGTGATTACAGGCTATGCCGCCACGCTGGATGGCAAGGCGCTTGGTTTGAACAATGAGTTTTTTGTTGAAGTGACTTTGGGTTCACAAACTGAAGAGGCTTTTGAAAAATTTGAAAAGGCGGTTCAGCGCGTGCCTGAAATTCTTGAATGCCATTTGATGAGCGGGCAATTTGATTATCTGCTGCGTGTGGCTGCGGCAGATGCAGCAGATTATGAACGCATTCACCGCACAAAACTTTCGCGCCTGCCGGGCCTTCAACGGTTGCAATCATCGCTGGCGTTGCGTGCCATTAAAAGTTGGAGCGGTTATCCCATTGCATAAGGTTTGCGGTCTCGCCATGCTAAAAATAGTCCCGCCACAATCACAATAATCGTGCCCATAATTGTCCACCGATCAGGGAAATCTTTGAACACGAAAATTCCATAGATCAGTGCCCATAACATGGCGGAATATTCAAAGGGCGCCACAAAATTGGCGGCCGCTGCCTGATAGGCTTTTACAAACATGATGGATGAAATGGCTGATAAAAGCCCCATGCCTGTCAACACCACAGTGTCGGTGAATGTAGGGATTGAAAACGGTCTGGTGAGAGAAGCAAGCGAAGGGCTTGCCTCGGCTGTTATGCCCGTTGCGTGAATAAACAATCCGATGGCGAGAGAGCCTAAAAGATAAAATAGATTTTGAAAATTGGCGATGTTCACAGGCGCAGTGGTTTGTGAAATTTGGCGACCGATAAGCTGGCCGATGGCATAGCCGAAAGCCGCATAAAGTGCCAGCAAGCTTGCGGGTTGAAAGGTTTCGCTGCCGGGCCTAACGCTGACCAGCACGCCAATAAACCCAACACAAATTGCCACCCACCGGAAAAGCGGCACATGTTCCTTTAAAAACCAGCCAGAAAGCGCGCAAAGAAAAAATGGCATGGTGAAATAAATTGCCACCGCATTGGCGATGGGCAAGGTTGCAATCGACAATACAAAAGCAAAATAGGCCGAACATAAAATGACCGACCGCAATAAAACGCGCGGCCAATCTGGCGTTATAAAGTTTTTGAAATGCCCTTCCCACACCGCCCATCCGGAAATGAAGGGAACAGCGGCAAGCCCACGAAACGCCACCGTTTCATAGGCGGGATATGTGCCAGACATGGCTTTAACGATGGCATCTTGGGTTGAGGCTAAGGCAACACCCACCAAAATTAAAACCGCGGCGCGCAGCTTTGATTGGAGTGGGGAAATCACGATGCGTTTTTAATCAGTTCTGCAAGCAGCTTTATGCCCGGTTCAATTTTTGATTCGTCGATGGAAGAAAAAGCCAACCTGAAATAATTTTTCGGCGCATTGGAAGCACCAAAACAAATGCGGCCAGGGTTGATCAAAATGCCCTTGGCTTGGGCCGTTAACATCAGCTCATCAGCGTTTAATTTCGCTGGGCCTTTTACCCAATAACTGGTGCCGCCGAATGAAGGCACGCGGGTTGAGCTTGGCAAATGTTTTGATAAAGCATCGCCCATAATTTCCCAGCGTGTGCGATATGCTTTGTGCAATTTGCGGATCAACGCATCATGGTGGCCCATGGATAAAAACAAGGCTGTGGTGCGCTGGTTGTTGGTGGGCGCATGGCGCACCATCAAGCGGCGCAAGGCGCGGGCTTCAGCAATCACCGCTTTTGAAGCCACCATGAAGCCCAAGCGCAAACCGGGAAATAATGTTTTGGAAAGTGAGCCCACGTAAATCACGCGGCCTTCATCGTCCAATGATTTCAGCGCGGGGCAGGGCTCGTTCACATAGTTGGTTTCAAATTCATAATCATCTTCAATGATCACAAAATTTTTCTCGGAAGCTTTTTTCAAAAGCGCCATGCGCCGTTCCAAAGGCATTGTTACAGTGGTAGGAAATTGGTGGCTTGGCGTGGTGAAAACAATGTTGGCATCGTTCAGCTCTGGCCCCAGCATCAGGCCTGATTGGTCCACTGGTGCCAGCGTCACGTGGTCGGTTTTTAATTGGAAAATGTTGCGCATGTCTGGATAACCAGGGTCTTCCATGGCCACCTTGGTGGTTTTATCCACCAGCAAACTGCTGAGAATGAAAATGGCGTTTTGTGCGCCCAAGGTGACAAGAATTTCGTCGTCGCTGGCCATGATGCCGCGCCGTGGCAAAATGCGCCGCCGAATTTGTTCCACCAGCAATGGGTCGTCCATCGCTGTTGCATCACTCGTCCAATCGGCCAACCATTTTTTGCCAAGCGCTTGCCTCGTGCAATCACGCCATTCGGCCAGCGGAAAAAGACTATGATCAAGCTGGCCATAGAGAAATGGATATTGATAATCTGACCAATTGTGCGGCCTCTGTGTGTTAAGCTGCTTTGACGGGTTTTGCTTGAATAGATTGTCCCAATTCAGTTCAGTTTTTTCGATAGGCGCTTTGGCGTTTTTGCCGCGCGGTTTTACAACATGGTCTTCCAAGGCTTTATCAGCCACGAAATAACCCGAACGTTCTTTGGCGTGAAGGTAGCCATCGTCCAACAAGCCTTGATAGGCCAGAACAACAGTGTTGCGCGACACGCCTAAAGATTTTGCCATTTTGCGCGTTGAAGGAATGGCTTCGGCCTGGTCAATCTGTCGGTCTAAAATGGCAGCAACAAGCGCCTCACGAATTTGTGCTTGAAGCGAGGCATATTCGCCACGCCGAATGTGTATAAGCCAATCACGCATGTTAAACCTCTTTGAACTGGCACTATCATGGTGCCAATTCACTTTCCAGCCCAAAAACGACACATGCTGGCCCTTGTCATCTAAGCGGGCTGGTATAGCGCTTTGGTGGGAATCTGATTAAGTGTAGTTCATGGTTTTTGCAGGTCTTCCAAAACAACCGCAGGTTAATCTTTCGCCCAAAAACTGGGACGAGGTTAAATCCACCACATGTTATATGTGCGCTTGCCGATGCGGCATCAAAGTGCATCTGAAAGATGGCAAGGTTATCTATATCGATGGCAACCGCGACCATCCGGTGAACAAGGGCATTATTTGCGGCAAGGGTGCCGCTGGTATCAAGCAACATTATTCTCCGGCACGATTGTCAAAGCCATTGATCCGTGTGGGTGAACGTGGCTCTGGCGAATTTCGTGAAATTGAATGGGAAGAAGCGTTGCGCACAGCCACATCGTGGCTTTCAGAAGTGCGTAACTCTGACCCCAAGAAGCTGGCGTTTTTCACGGGCCGTGATCAATCACAAGGCCTGACTGGTTGGTGGGCCTCACAATTTGGTACGCCGAATTATGCAGCGCACGGCGGGTTTTGTTCGGTCAACATGGCAGCGGCGGGCTTATACACCTACGGTGGATCGTTCTGGGAATTCGGTGAACCTGACTGGAAACACACCAAATATTTTCTGCTGTTCGGCGTGGCAGAAGACCATGCCTCAAACCCCATCAAAGCGGGCTTGGGCAAGCTTAAAGCGCGCGGCACCAAGATTGTCTCAATCAATCCAGTCAAAACTGGATATTCCGCCATTGCGGATGAATGGATTGGCATTCGTCCGGGCACAGATGGTTTATTTGTATCAGCCTTGATTCATGAATTGCTGCATGCGCAGAAAATTGATGGTGATTATCTGGCGCGCTATACCAATTCATCGTGGCTGGTGATTGAAAATGCAGGCGGGGCCGATGATGGTCTGGTGGCGCGCAATGCGGCTGGTAATCCGCTGGTGTGGGATCATCATATTAACCGCGCTGTGGTGGCCAATACTTCTGACGCTACACCAAAATTGATGGGCCGTTTCACTTTGGATGATGGCCGCAAAGTTGTGACCAGTTTCACCTTGATTGCAGAGCGGTTTACAGCAGAAGACTATTCACCAGAAAATGTATCAGAACGTTGCGGCGTAAAGGCAGAAACCATTCGCCGCATCGCTGCGGAATTGGCGCATACTGCGTTTGAAGATACGGTTGAACTTGATATTCCGTGGACAGATTATCAAGGTCGCCACCACCCCAAAACTGTTGGGCGGCCCGTGGCCATGCACGCGATGCGCGGAATTTCGGCCCATGCCAATGGTTTTCATACGTGTCGAACCATTCACATTTTGCAAATTATGTTGGGCACAATCGATGTGCCCGGCGGTTCACGCTATAAGCCGCCGTTTCCAAAATCCATTCCGCCCAATGTGAAACCCGCTGGCAAAGTGGGGCAGGTGAAGCCCAACACGCCGCTGCCCGGCCCGCCTTTGGGGTTCGTCACAAGCCCCGAAGATTTGTTGGTGGATGAACACGGCACGCCCCAACGTATCGACAAAGCCTATTCATGGGATGCGCCACTTTCGGCCCATGGCATGATGCATATGGTGATCAACAATGCCGCCAAGGGCGACCCTTACACCATCGACGTGTTGTTTATGTATATGGCCAACATGAGTTGGAATTCGGCCATGAACGTGCCTGATACCATCAGTGCACTGACGAATAAACGGGACGATGGCGAATATGTTATTCCGAAAATTATATACTCAGACGCTTACGCCTCCGAGATGGTGCATTATGCCGATTTGATTTTGCCCGATACAACCTATCTCGAGCGTTGGGATTGCATCTCGATGCTTGACCGCCCGATTTCAGAGGCCGATGGGCCAGCTGATTCCATTCGTCAGCCGGTGGTGGAGCCAGACCGTGATGTGCGGCCTTTCCAAACCGTGTTGTTGGATTTGGGTTATCGCTTGGGCCTGCCCGGCATGACGAATGCTGAAGGCAAGGCGCGCTATCCCGGCGGCTATCAAGATTATATCGTCAACCATGAACGCGCACCGGGCCTTGGGCCGCTTGCGGGTTTTCGTGGGCGCGATGGCAAGGCAGCAGGGCGGGGCGCTGTAAACCCCGACCAGCTTAAAGCCTATATCGACAATGGCAGTTATTGGTTTCAAGAACTGCCAGACCACATGAAATATTATCGCCATGTGAATTGGGATTATTTGGATTGGGCCACGTTCTTTGGTTTTCTGCCAAGGCCTGAACCCATCATCCACCATGTCTATTCTGAGGCTTTGCAAAAGTTCAGATTATCAGCCCGTGGCCATGGCAAAGTTGTGCCGCCTGCCCAACACCAGCAGCGCATTGAAACTTATTTTGATCCCATTCCATTTTGGTATGCGCCGTTTGAAGGTAGCATGATTGATGAGGCAGAATTTCCGATGCACGCCATAACCCAGCGGCCGATGGCGATGTATCATTCATGGGGTTCACAAAATTCGTGGCTTCGCCAAATTCTGGGCCGCAATTGGCTTTACATCCATAAAAATCGCGCCGCAAAATTGGGCATTGAAGAAGGTGATTGGGTGGATGTGATTTCGCACCATGGCCAGATTAAAGGCCAAGCAAAATTGCTGGATGGCCAAAACGAAGATACTGTGTGGACGTGGAATGCAATTGGCAAACGCAAAGGCGCATGGGGGCTTTCAGCTGATTCACCCGAAGCTAAAAAAGGTTTTCTTTTGAATCATTTAATCAGCGATCTTCTTCCAGAACGTGAGGGCGGCTATCGCTATTCCAACAGCGACCCCATCACAGGCCAAGCCGCGTGGTATGATTTACGGGTGCGGATTCAAAAGAGTGTTGATCAGTCTGCTGAAAGTGCTCCACAGTTTAAAGGTTTTAAAAAGTTGAAGAGGGCGAAATGACATCATTGCCCCAAACCACCGCCAAGAAACTGGGTCTCGTTATTGATCTTGATACCTGTGTGGGCTGCCAAGCCTGCGCCACGTCTTGCAAGGAATGGAACTCGCAAGGTGACAGCGGCCCGTTGACCGATACAGACCCTTACGGGGCAGATCCATCTGGCCCATGGTTTAACCGCATCCACGGTTATGAGGTAAAAGAAGAAGCGCGAGATGACAGCCGCATTGTTAATTTTCCACGCTCGTGCCTGCATTGTGAAGAACCTGCTTGCGTGACCGTGTGCCCCACGGGTGCATCTTACAAACGCGCTGAAGATGGCATTGTATTGGTCAACCCTGATACGTGCATCGGCTGCAAGTTGTGTTCATGGGCTTGCCCTTATGGCGCGCGCGAATATGACTATATGCAGGGCGTGATGAAGAAATGCACGCTGTGTGTTGACCGGATTTATAACACGAATTTAGAGCCCGAAGACCAAGTGCCCGCCTGCGTGAAAGCCTGCCCCACGGGGGCCAGACACTTTGGAGATTTGGGCGATGCCACTTCTGATGTGTCACTGTTGGTGAAAGAGCGCGGCGGCTATGATCTTTTGCCAGAGATGGGCTATAAGCCCACCAACAAATATCTGCCACCGCGGGCCAGACGCGAAACTCAACAAGCGCATATTGAACCCCTTAAAAAAGCTGATGGTTCGGCCATGGAAAAATTATTCTCATGGGCTGATCGGTTGTTGAGCGGTGGCAAATCTTCAAGCACCACGGGTGAAGATAATTCCGGAAAGTTGGAAGGATGAATCCCGCCTATTCCGTTATTCTTTTCACCACAGCTTCGGGCGCTGGCTATGGCTTGCTGGCGCTCACCGCGATGGCAGGTGCCAGCCATGGCCGCGCGTCAACGGTGGGTTTTGCGATCACATTATTGGTTGTTGCGTTGGCAGTGATCACAGCAGGGCTTTTGTCATCGACCTTGCATTTGGGCCGGCCTGAACGCGCGTGGCGGGCTTTATCGCAGTGGCGCACATCTTGGCTTTCCCGCGAAGGGGTTTTGGCAATCGCTACCTATCCGGCGGCGATTGCATTTGGCATCTGTTGGTCTGGCCTGATTGACGCGCCGAATTTTATTGCGCCTTTGGGTTATCTGGTCGCCGCATTCTGTGCCGCCACGGTGTATTGCACGGGGCAAATTTATGCCTCTCTCAAAACCATTCCGGCTTGGCATTCAAGGCTTACGGTTCCGGTCTATCTGGTTTTTTCTCTTGCCACGGGTTCAGCCATTCTGATGGCGATCAGCGTTTATTTTGGCCGTTTCCAAGCGGGCGCTGGAAATTTTCAAACGTTTTTCACGTTGATTTCGGTGTTTGCAGTGATTGTTCTGAAATATCTTTATTGGCGCAAGCTGCGCAAAGCCCGGGGACAATACACCATGGCCGCGGCCACGGGCTTGGGAGAGGGGGTGCGGCAATGGGAAGTTCCACACACATCCACCAATTTCATTATGAAGGAAATGGGCTATCAAGTTGCTAGGCGTCGTGCCCGCAAGTTGCAGCAGATCTGCACGTTGTTGCTCGATGTGTGTTTTGTGTTGTGCCTGTTTAGCCCCAAATTTCCAATGCTGGCTTATCTGATTGTGCCTTTGATCATGTTGGCCGCTTGGGTTGAACGCTGGTTGTTTTTTGCACAAGCCGAACATGTTGTTGGTTTGTTTTATGGCAAAGAACGGGTATAGCTTGCAGAATTAATCGCAATCATATAAAGAAATCTTTATATAGATTTATTTCGAGGTTCCCATGTCCCGCTTATCGTTTA
>JAYWFC010000168.1:0-20592 GCA_043778995.1 Aestuariivirga sp. | reverse complement strand
CCGATCACTCCGCCTAAAATTTCGCGATATTCATTCATGTCACGCACGCGAATTTTTATGAGATAATCAAATCCACCGCCCACCATGTGGCATTCAAGAATCTGCCGCACAGGTTTCACAGCCGCGTTAAATTTCTTCAATGTGGCCTCGCTGGTGGATTGTAATTTCACCGTCACAAACACCATGAGCGCTTGGCCCAATGCAGCAGGCGCAAGGCGTGCGTGATAGCCCAAGATCACACCATTCTGTTCAAGGCGCTTCATGCGCATGGTGCAGGGCGTGGGCGACAGGTTCACCCGCTTTGATAATTCAACTACTGGCATTCTTGCATCACTTTGCAAAATGTCCAGCAAGTGCAAATCAACCCTATCTATAATCTCTCCCATTTCTGCAAATCCAGTATGTTATATTTCACAAAGTGCTAAAATATAGAGAATAACACTAAAAAGTAACTTTATGTAAGTGAATACTGTTTCTGCAATCTGGTAATCTATAGTTCCAAAGAGGAACATGTGATGCAAAATTTACCCAAGAACAATGCCATTGATGCAGCGCTGTTTGCAGATGAAACCACACTTGTTCACGCGCTGGCAGCGCAGGCAAAACTTTCACCTGTTGAAACACAGAAAGTTTATGACCAAGCCGCAGGCCTGGTTGAAGCTGTTCGCTCCAACCGCCAAGCTCAGGGCGGCATTGATGCCTTCATGCAGCAATATTCATTGTCGTCAGAAGAGGGCGTTGTGTTGATGTGCTTGGCTGAAGCCTTGTTGCGCATTCCAGATGCTGAAACGGCAGATAAACTTATCGCCGATAAAATTGGTGGCAGGGATTGGCAACAACATTTGGGCCAATCAGAATCAATGTTTGTCAACGCATCAGCTTGGGGTTTGATGTTGACAGGAAAAATTGTAACGCTTGGCCAAGATGTGAGTGGCGATGCTTTTGGATTTCTGAAACGCTTCGTGAGAAAATCTGGCGAACCCATTTTGCGCAATGCCATTAAACAAGCCATGCGCATTATGGGGCGGCAATTTGTTTTGGGCCAAACCATTGATGAGGCGTTGAACACGGCGCGCGCCCAAGAAGCGTTGGGCTATCGTTATTCTTATGACATGCTGGGTGAATCGGCGATGACGCGTGATGATGCGGCGCGTTATTTGGTATCTTATCAAGCAGCACTTTTGAAGCTGGGCGCAGGTGCCAAATCAGCTGATATTTTTGCCAACCCTTCGCTTTCGGTCAAACTTTCGGCATTGCATCCGCGTTATGAGGAAAAGAACGCAAGCGCTTGTTTGGATGAACTCTTTATTGCCATGCTGGCCTTGGCCAAACAAGCAAAGGCGCTGAATGTGGGGCTTACGATTGATGCCGAAGAAGTGGCACGGCTTGAACTTTCGTTGCAGCTGTTTGGCAGGCTGGCAAGTGACCCTTCACTGAACAATTGGAACGGCCTTGGCCTTGCTGTGCAAGCTTACGGCAAGCGCGCACTGCCCGTGTTGGCGTGGCTGGCAGATCTTGCCGCGATGACGGGGCGCGTTTTGCCAGTGCGCCTCGTGAAGGGTGCCTACTGGGACACTGAAATTAAACGCGCGCAAGAAATGGGTTTGGATAATTATCCGGTGTTCACGCGCAAAGTTTCAACCGATGTAAGCTATCTGGCCTGTGCAAAGTTCATGTTGGCGCGGCGGCAACTTTTTTATCCGCAATTTGCAACTCACAATGCCCAAACCGTTGCTTCCATTTTGGTGATGGCGGGTGCGGAGGGACATTATGAATTTCAACGCCTGCATGGCATGGGCCAAAGCCTTTATGATGAGGTGGTGGGTGCCAACAAGCTGAACAGGCCTTGCCGCATATACGCACCCGTGGGCACCCATAAAGATTTGCTGGCCTATTTGGTCAGACGGCTTTTGGAGAATGGGGCCAACACATCATTCGTCAATCGACTGGCCGATGATAAAGCGCCCATCGCTGCGATTATTGCAGACCCCGTGCACGCTGTTGAAGCCTTGGCGCAAATTTCACACCCGCGCATTCCCTTGCCGCGCAACCTGTTTGCGCCGCGCATCAATTCAAAAGGTCTACCCCTGTGGCGCACAAGTGATCGTGAATTAATTCTTGCAGGGATTAAGGCCAGCTTATCCAAGCCGCTTTCTGCAACCGCTCTGATCAATGGCAAAGCCAACTTGGCTGGCCCCAAGCGGCAAATTGCTTCGCCCCAGAACAACGCCCAAATTGTGGGCGAGGTGATTGAAACTTCTGACGATGACATTTTAAATGCGATGGATAGTGCTGCCAGAGCACAATCGAGCTGGGACAAATGCGGCGGGCGCGCGCGCGCGGATATTCTTGAAAAAGCGGCTGATCTCTATGAAGAAAACGCTGTTCTCCTGTTGGCGCTCTTGGTGGCCGAAGCTGGAAAAACTTTAGATAATGCTTTGGGGGATTTGCGTGAGGCGGTGGATTTTTTGCGTTATTATGCAGCCCAAGCGCGGCTGGATTTTTCATCGGCCATTGTGATGCCCGGCCCAACGGGTGAGCGCAATGAATTGACATTGCATGGCCGCGGCGTGTTTGCTTGCATTTCACCATGGAATTTTCCTTTGGCAATTTTTACTGGTCAAGTTGCAGCGGCTTTGGCCGCGGGCAATGCCGTTGTGGCAAAGCCTGCCGAGCAGACGCCTTTGGTGGCATTTGAAGCAATAAAGCTTTTGCACCAAGCAGGCGTGCCATTGGATGTGCTTCACTTTTTGCCGGGCGATGGTGCCCGCATTGGCAAAACGCTGTTGGCTCACCCGCAATTATTTGGCGTGGTTTTTACAGGTTCCAACGAAACCGCAACAGTGATCAACCGCAGCTTGGCCGCGCGTGACGGTGCGATGGTCACATTGATCGCGGAAACTGGCGGCATGAACGCCATGGTGGTTGACTCGTCGGCCTTGCCAGAACAGGCCGTGCGCGATGTGGTGGCATCAGCCTTCGACAGCGCGGGCCAACGCTGTTCAGCCGCGCGCATATTATTTGTGCAAGAAGATATCGCAGAAAAAATGATCGACATGTTGCGCGGCGCCATGGAAGATTTGGTTTTGGGTGATCCGTTGGATTATCACACAGACGTGGGCCCAGTGATTGATACTGAAGCCAAAGCCAAGCTTGATCAGCACAAACAAAACATGGCGAAAGTGGGTAAGGTTATTTTTGAAGCACCGCTGCCACCTTCTGCGCAGGCAGGAACCTTTGTTGCCCCGGCGGCTTATGAATTGCCTTCGCTTGCTTCATTAAAGCACGAAGTGTTTGGCCCCGTTTTGCATGTGGTGCAATTCAAAGCAGGCACGCTGGATCAAGTTTGCGATGTGATTAACAAGACAGGCTTTGGCCTAACCCTTGGCCTGCACACACGCATTGAACAGGTGGTTCGCGAAGTGCGGGCGCGGGTGAAAGTGGGTAATATCTATGTGAACCGCAACCAGATTGGCGCTGTGGTAGGTGCCCAACCGTTTGGCGGCGAAGGCCTTTCCGGCACCGGCCCAAAAGCTGGCGGGCCAAATTATCTGAAGCGTTTTGCGGTTGAACGCGTGTGTTCAGTAGACACCACAGCTTCAGGCGGAAACGCCAGTTTGCTGTCGATTGATGAGGACGTTGAAGTTTAAAATTAACCGCTTCTTAACCCCGAAGAGTCCGTCCAAGCCTTTGAAAAGAATCATTTTCTGGGCAAGAGAATCGGGGCAAAATCTTTTTTATGAGCATCATTGAACGCACCCGCCGCCGCAGATTGTATGTGTTAATTGCCTTTACAATCGGCTTGGCAATTTTAGCGCCCGTGGCGGTTTTGGCAGCCTAAGCCAAGGTTTCCAATCTGTCGGTCAACAGTTTGAAGAAGCCTTCATGGTCAATGCCGCGCACCACATGGGCGTTGGGTTTGCGTGAGGTGACCTTCCACCAATCCACAACCGTCATGCCCATGGTCAGCTCGCTTTCACATTCCACTGCAACATTCACATCTTTGCCAGTGAAAAGTTCAGGCCGCAAAAGCCAAGCAATAACGCAAGGATCGTGCAAGGGCCCGCCGTCACTGCCATACTTTTCAACGTCAAAGCGTTCAAAAAAATCCAACATCAAAGCCGTTGCGGGCCCTGTGTTGTTTTTCATCACACGGAATTTCTCAATCCGCGCGCGGGTTGAAAGTGCTTGGTGTGTTACGTCCAGCGGAACCAGCGTTATGGGCACGCCACTTTCAAACACAATGCGCGCGGCATGTGGGTCCACATAAATGTTAAATTCAGCGGCGGGCGTGATGTTGCCGCCTTCAGAAAAACCGCCACCCATGGCGATGATGCGTTTGATGCGGCCCGCAATATTAGGTTCCTTGATCAAGGCCAAACCAATATTTGTTAGCGGCCCAAGGGCGCATAATGTCACCGTGCCGGAAGGCTTGGTCATTATGGTTTCAATGATAAAATCCACCGCATATTGCTTTTGCAGCGGCATAGTAGGTTCAGGCAATTCTGGGCCATCAAGCCCGGTGCGGCCGTGAACATGTTCGGCCGTAACCAATGCGCGCACCATGGGGCGAATGGCACCAGCAAACACTTTCACATTTGGCTTTCCGGCAAGTTCACATATTTTGCGAGCGTTCACTTCGGTCAGCGCCAAGGGCACATTGCCAGCCACAGCGCAAATTCCCAAAACTGCAATTTCAGGCGAAGCCAAAGCCAAAAGAATAGCCAACGCGTCATCTTGGCCCGGATCAGTGTCGATGATGATGTGATGTTGCAAATTCTACTTCCCGCGTTTTGCAGGAATTTTGCGTAAAAGATGCGCCAGTGCAAGCAAAATGAGTTGCGGATTATATCTTCTACCAAACTGGCTATACTGACATGATACTGACAATATGCTGTCAGCAGAAGTAAAGTAGTTTGGAAAAATGAGAAGAGCAGACCGCCTTTTAAAAGTCATCCAACTTTTGCGTCGCCACCGAAGGCCGGTGACAGGTCAGCACATGGCTGAAGAGTTGGAAGTTTCGCTGCGCACGCTTTATCGCGATATGGCTGATTTGATAACCGATGGCGTGCCCATTCGGGGCGAGGCAGGCGTGGGTTATGTGTTGGGCGAAGGATATGACCTGCCACCCATGATGTTCAACGCAGATGAGTTAGACGCTGTGATGTTGGGCCTAAGCTGGGTTGCAAGGCGTGGTGACGAAACCTTGCAGCGCGCCGCCGCAGACACAGTTGCAAAAATTGGAACGGTGTTGCCGCAACATTTGCGGGCTTATTTTTATGATGCACCTCTGATAACCCCGCCCACATTTAACCAAACCAAGGAAAGCATAGATTTAGCCGCTATGCGCAAAGCCATTCGCACGCAAGCCAAGGTTAAAATTGAATATCAGGACGAATTGCAAAAGCCTTCAACGCGCGTGATTTGGCCGATTGCCATTTCATATTTTGATGCCCAACGATTGATCGTGGCGTGGTGCGAATTGCGCGTGGGTTTCAGGCATTTCAGATCTGATCGCGTTTTGGCAATGACTGTGCTGGAAGAAAAATATCGAGAGCCACGCTTGAAGCTTTTGGCCAAATGGAAAGACGATAGAAAGCGCGAGGCTTTATAAGCCGCGCGCCACTTTAGCCAACGCTGCCGGATAAAGCTTGTGCTCTTCGATCAGAACGCGGGCGGCTAATGTTTCTGCCGTATCGCCGTTTAGAATTGGCACACGGGCTTGGGCGATGACGGGGCCACCATCCAATTCAGGCGTCACATAATGCACAGAACAGCCGGCTTCTTTATCACCCGCATCAATGGCGCGTTGGTGCGTGTGAAGGCCTTTGTAAAGCGGCAACAGGGAAGGGTGAATGTTGATCATGCGACCAGCCCAACGGCTTATCAACACGGGCGTCATAATGCGCATGAAACCCGCACAAGCGATAATGTCGAGATTTTGCGTCTGCAAATAAGCGTTCAGGGCCGCATCAAATTCTTCACGTGTGGCATAATCCTTGTGGTTTACAACATGCGTTGCAATGCCTTCGCGTTCAGCAATTTTAAGACCAGCTGCATCATGCTTGTTTGATGCTACGCATACAATTTCAGCTGGATAATCGGCTGCTTTTGCGGCCTGCACCAGCGCAAACATGTTAGAGCCACCACCCGAAATCAAAACGCCAACGCGTTTTTTCATTCCGATAAAGAACCTGAATAAGCCACTTGTGCTTCTTTGCCTTTGCGTTTGCGAAGCGTGCCCAGCACAACAACGTTTTCGCCTGCGCGTTTAAAGCCCGTTGCCACGGTTTTTGCATCCTTGGCTTTTACCACAACAATCATGCCAATGCCGCAATTGAACGTGCGCAACATTTCTGCTTCGGCAACGCCACCAGTTTTTTGCAACCATTGAAACACGGGCAAGAATGGCACTTGGGTTAAATCAATTTCAGCCACCGTATTTTTTGGCAAAACGCGTGGAATGTTCTCGGTAAATCCGCCGCCCGTAATGTGTGCAAAAGCTTTGATGCCAGAATGTTTTTTCAACATCTTCAGAATAGATTTCACATAAATGCGTGTGGGTGTCAGCAAAGCTTGGGCAACTGTTTGGCCTTTTGCAAAAGGTGCTGCATCATTCAATTTCAATCCACTCACATCCACAATTTTGCGAATGAGAGAATAGCCGTTGGAATGTGGGCCAGTTGAACCTAAGCCTAAAATAACATCGCCAGCCTTTACATCTTGAGCAGGCAAAATCTTTTTGCGCTCAACTGCGCCCACCGCAAAGCCTGCAAGGTCATAATCCCCACCATGATACATGCCGGGCATTTCAGCAGTCTCACCGCCCACCAGTGCACAACCCGCTTGTTTGCAGCCATCAGCAATGCCCGCAATCACATCTCGCGCCGCAGAAATATCAAGCTTGCCCGTGGCATAATAATCCAAGAAGAATAATGGTTCAGCCCCTTGCACCACCAGATCGTTCACCGACATGGCAACCAAATCAATGCCCACACCGCGATGCATCTTGGCATCAATGGCCAGCTTTAGTTTTGTGCCAACGCCATCATTGGCCGCAACCAAAACCGGGTCTTTAAAGCCGCAGGCTTTTAAATCAAACAAACCGCCAAAGCCGCCTAGCGATGGATTAGACCCCTTGCGGCGGGTTGATTTAGCCAGTGGCTTGATCAGTTCCACCAGATCATTGCCAGCGGTAATATCCACACCTGCGTCTGCATAAGTGAGTGTGTTTGGAAGTGCTTGTTTAGGCTGTGCCATGCCGCTAGTTTGCCTTAAAAATGTGATATGCGTGTTCTCTAGATAGATTCTGAACCAGAATAAAGCCCAAAGAAATTGATGAATTTTTTCAAGTTAAATACTTTTGCAATGCTGCTTGTTTTTGGCCTTGGCCATGCTTTTGCCGCTGGCCCCGTTGAAACCAGCCCCTATGCTGTGCAGGGCGTTGAGATGGATGAAACTGATATAAGCGCCGCAGCTGCCAAAGAAAAAGCCTTGGTGGATGTGCAGATAAAAGCCTTGGCTGATTTGGGCGAGACATTGGGTGGTTCTGATGTTGCTGCTTCGTTTGCAAAGCTTGATGCAAAACAGGTGCTGCCGCTTTTGAAATCTTTGTCGATCGAGCAGGAAATTATAAGCCCAGGGCGTTATCAGGGAAAATTCACCGTGCGGTTTTTGCCAGATAAATTAAAGCCATTGTTGGAAAATTTAGGCGTGAAATTGCCAGACGAGCAGGGCCCGCCCATGTTGGTTATTCCAGTGTGGACTGTTGATGGCAAAACCGTTGTGTGGGATGATAACCCGTGGCGCAAAGCGTGGCTTAATCTGAACGCTGCACAAGCGCAAATTCCTTTAATTATTCCGTTGGGCGACCAAGAAGACGCTTCAACCCTGTCGCCCCAAGAGGCCGCTGAAAACAATGCAGTGAAGCTTGAGGCCATTCGCAGGCGCTATGATGTGAAAACCATATTGGTTGCCTTTGCCGAACCCGTTGCCGGCGGCGGCGTTCATGCCAAGATGATTGGCACATCGCCCTTGGGCAAAATGACATTCGATAAAATTTATACGGCAGACACAGGTACCGTAAACGATTCCGCATCCTTGGGTGCACAACGCATCCACCAGGTGATGATTGAAAAATTCAAATCCGATATGGCGAAAATTATTGCCGCTAAAAATGCCGCTTCTGGGCCTTTGAGCATTGCTGTTGCAATTCCATTTAATGGCCCATCTGAATGGAATGGTTTGCGCGCGCGCATTCTTTCAACACCAGGCGTTGTGGGTGTGGATGTAACATCGCTTGATGCCCAAGGTGCGGCAGCGCAGGTTAAATATTCAGGCTCGGTTGATGATGTGGCCAATTCGCTGCAGGCAACGGGCCTTCGTTTGACACGAACAGGTGGTTTTTGGGTGATTAGTGCATATTAAAAACAGCATGCGCAAAGCTTCGGGGGCCGAAACGTGAATTCGACAATGAACATCCCAAACCTTATCACCATCGGCCGCATTTTATTGGTGCCGGTGACAATCTGGTTTTTGATCTCGGGTAATTTTGTTGCTGCGTTCGGCGTGTTTCTGATTGCCGGAATAAGTGATGGTTTAGATGGCTGGCTTGCCAGGGCCACGGGCACGCAATCAGAGCTCGGCGCTTATTTAGACCCCATTGCCGATAAGGCTTTGCTGGTTTCAACCTATGCCACGCTGGGTGTTATAAAAATATTGCCAGCGTGGTTGGTAATCGCCGTTATCACCCGCGACATTTTGATTGTGGGTGGCGTTGTGTTGCTGCGCTTGATGAATAGACCCATTGAAGTGAAACCCCTGTTTATCAGCAAGGCCAACACGGTTTTGCAAATTGCCTTTGTGGTCTGTGTGCTGGGTTTGCTCAGCTTGGGCTGGCAGGCGGGGCTGTTCATGGCTTTGGCGCCCTATGCTGTTTTAGCACTGACAGGTTTTTCAGGCTTGGGCTATATGATGGCGTGGCTTAAACTTATGAACGGACCATCAAACGCATGACAATATCAAAGCAAATAGGCTTTTGGTTGGCCGCACTTGTGCTGTTCATTTTATTTTTATGGTATCTGCAAGACATCATTCTGCCCTTCGTTGCCGGTTTCGTTTTGGCTTATTTTCTTGATCCGGTGGCTGATCGGTTGGAAAAAATGGGTCTTCCGCGTATCGCTGCCACGGCGACAATTTTGTTGTCGTTTTTGTTTGTGTTGGTGGCCACTGCCATTTTGGTTGTACCCGTGTTTGCTGATACAGTTGTGAAACTTGGCGCAAACGTTCCGGCTTTGATGAAACAATTGGCTGTGACAGCAAACGACTTGGCACCACAAACATTGAAAGATTATCTGAACGACAGTGGTGCCGATATTCAAGGCAAGGTTACTGGCTTTGCTGGCACAGCAACGCTTTGGCTTGTGGGCCAGTTTTCAACATTGCTTTCAGGCGGCCGTGCGTTGATCAACACAGTATCCATCATCATCATCACACCCATTGTGGCGTTTTATCTTCTGGCGGATTGGGACCATCTTGTAGCCCAGATTGATGCGTGGCTTCCGCGTGACCATGTGGAAGATGTGCGCGCCATTGCACGCGATGTTGATCAATCAATGGCTGGATATATTCGCGGCCAAGGCCTTGTGTGCATTATTCTTGCGCTGTTTTATGCGCTGGGCCTTTATCTCGTCGGTTTGAAATCTGGTATTGCCATCGGCATGGCTACCGGGTTGATGACATTTATCCCCTATATCGGCGCGCTGTTGGGCGGGGCCACTGCGATTGGTGTTGGTCTCTTACAATTTTGGCCAAACAACGAAGTGCAAATTTTTGCCGTGATCGGTGTTTTTGTGGTCGGCCAGTTTATTGAGGGCAATTTTCTGTCTCCCAAATTGGTGGGTGGCTCAATCGGTTTGCACCCTGTGTGGTTGATGTTTGCCTTGTTCGCCTTCAGCTATATCTTCGGCATCATGGGGCTTTTGCTGGCTGTGCCCATGGCTGCCACAACGGCAGTGTTTGTGCGCCATGGGCTTGCCCGATATTTGCGCAGCAAGCTTTATACTGGCGTTGCAAAAGCCAAGCATGACTAAGCCACAACAGCTTTTGCTTGATCTGCCACACCGGGCAGCATTGGCGCGTGATGACTTTTTAGTAACCGATGCCAATGCAGCGGCGGTGGCTTTGATCGACCAATGGCCCGATTGGCCAACCCACGGCGCAATTTTGGTGGGGCCAGAAGGTTCGGGCAAAAGCCATTTGGCGCAAGTGTGGCAAAAGAAATCCAATGCAGAGATCGTTGAAGCGGAAGCTTTGGCCACAGATAAATTGCAACTGGGCGACCACGCCTTGTGCGTTGAAAATCTTATGGCGGGAAAGTTTGATGAAACAGCGTTGTTTCATGCGCTTAACCTGGCGCGGCAAAATCAGGGATCTATTTTAATCACGGCGCGTGAATGGCCGCAGTATGACGCAATCAAATTGCCAGATTTGGTGTCTCGTTTGCGGGCTTTGCCAGCCGTTAATATTCTGCCGCCCGATGACCAATTGCTGCGCGGGGTGTTGGTGAAATTATTCGCTGACCGCCAAATCAATGTGGACGAAGCTTTGATCAGCTATCTTATTTTGCGCATGCCGCGTTCATTGGCAGCGGCGCGCCAATTGGTGGATGTGATCGACACACAAGCCCTTGTTGAAAAGGCCGAAGTGACAAGGCCATTTGTGGCCCATGTGTTAACAGATTTCCTTGGTCCAGATTTATTTACGACAGATTGAAGAAGGTTTCACGCAATTGTCAAAATCAGATAATACCAAAGCGCACATGAGTGAAAACACAGCATTGCTAAACAACCCAGACCGCTTTTTTAACCGTGAGCTTTCGTGGCTTGAATTTAACATGCGGGTTTTGGAAGAAGCGCGAAACCCAGCCCACCCTCTGATGGAGCGGTTAAGATTTTTGTCGATATCCGGCAACAATCTTGATGAGTTTTTTATGGTGCGCGTGGCGGGACTTGTCGGCCAAATGCGTGAGCAGGTGGTTGAACTCAGTCAAGATGGTTTAACCCCTGCCGAACAGTTGGAGCTGATCCGTAAACGCGCGCAAGACTTAATGGCTGAACAAGATCGCCGTTGGTTGCAATTGAAAGACGAATTGAACGCCGCGGGCGTTATGATCGTTGGAGCCAAAGATCTAACACCTGCCGAGCGCGAATGGCTTGACCTGCGGTTTCTTGAGCAAATTTTACCGATCGTAACGCCCATCGCCATTGATCCGGCCCACCCGTTTCCGTTTATATTGAACCGTGGCTTTGTGATGGCAGTTGAACTTAAACGCCGAAGCGATGCCAACACCATGCGAGCGTTGTTGCCAATACCGTCGCTGCTGGAACGCTTCATCCGCTTGCCGGGCGACACTGTGCGGTTCATTATGCTTGAAAAAATGTTGGCCATGTTTTTGCCGCGCTTGTTTCCCGGCTATGATGTTGAAGGCATTGGCCTGTTCCGCATCATTCGAGACAGCGATTTGGAAATTGAAGAAGAAGCCGAAGATTTGGTGCGCGTGTTTGAAAGCGCATTAAAGCGCCGCCGCCGCGGCATTGTAATTCGCATGGAAGTTGATTCAAAATGCCCACTGCCGTTGCGGAACTTCATGGCGGCTGAACTTGATGTTTCAGGTGATGTGACAATTATGACAGAGGGCTTGGTTGGCTTTGCCGATACCGAGCAATTGATTTTGGATGAGCGGCCAGACCTTAGGTTCACACCTTATGTGCCGCGCTATCCGGAACGGGTGCGCGACCATGGCGGCGATATCTTTGCGGCTATTCGCCAAAAAGATTTTGTGGTGCATCATCCCTATGAGTCATTTGATGTGGTTGTGCAATTCATCCGCCAGGCGGCAAATGATCCGGATGTGGTGGCAATCAAGCAAACGCTTTATCGCACATCACGCAATTCACCCATCGTTGCCGCCTTGGCAAAAGCCGCAGAGGCTGGAAAATCTGTTATCGCCTTGGTGGAATTAAAGGCTCGCTTTGATGAAGAAGCCAACATTCAATGGGCCCGCGATTTAGAGCGGGCAGGGGTGCAAGTAGTTTTTGGATTCATCGAACTCAAAACCCACGCAAAAGTTTCCATGGTGGTGCGCCGCGAGGCTGGCACAATGCGATCTTATGTGCATTTTGGCACAGGCAATTATCACCCCATCACCGCCAAAATTTATACCGATCTTTCGTTCTTCACCTGTGATCCAGCGTTAACCCGCGACGCTGCGCGCATTTTCAATTTCATCTCTGGCTATGCTCAACCCGAAGACCTTGAGAAAATTTCTCTCTCCCCCATCAATCTGAAAGACAGGTTGCTGCAAAATATTGAAGAAGAAATTGAACATGCAAAAGCCGGCCGCAAAGGCCAAATTTGGGCTAAGCTGAATTCATTGGTGGATGCTGAAATTATTGATAGTCTTTATGCTGCAAGCAACGCGGGTGTGCAGATTGATCTGATCATACGTGGCATAAGTTGTTTGAAACCGGGCTTAAAAGGGCTTTCAGAAAACATCCGTGTGAAAAGCATCATCGGTCGCTTTCTTGAACATTCGCGTATTGTGTGTTTTGGTGCGGGCCATGGCCTGCCCAGCAACAAGGCGAAAGTTTATATCGGTTCAGCTGATTGGATGCCGCGCAACTTGCATCGCCGTGTGGAAACTTTAATCCCCATTGAAAACCCCACTGTTCACGAACAAATTTTGGAACAGATCATGGTGGCCAACTTGCGCGACAATCAACAAAGCTGGGCCTTGCAGGCTGACGGCAGCTCGGTTCGTGTCGAACGCGGCGCAAATGAAGCGGTTTTCAACGCTCACCAATTCTTTATGGAAAACCCATCTCTCTCTGGACGCGGCAGTGCACTTACTGGCAATATGGAGCTCAAAGAAAAGAAAAAGGCGTCTCGTAAAAAGTGAGTTGGCATTCAGGCTTTCGAACCGAACATCCAACCTATCGGCCCGTTGCGGTTGTCGATATTGGTTCTAATTCTGTGCGCCTTGTTGTCTATGATGGGTTGCGTCGTTCACCAGCACCCATATTCAATGAAAAAATTCTCTGTGGCTTGGGCAAGGGCGTTGCCATCACCGGCCGTTTGAACGGGCCAGCAATCGAACGGGCATTATCGGCCCTGCGGCGTTTTAAAACCTTGGTCAAACAAATTGGCGTGAAGCAAGTTTTTGCCGTGGCCACGGCTGCGGCACGCGAAGCTGAAAACGGCGAAGAGTTTATCGAACAAGCCGAACGCGCATTGGGCGCAGGCATTCGCGTTTTAACCGGCAAGGAAGAAGCACGCTTCGCCGCCCTTGGCGTTTTATCGGGCACACCTGAAGCTGATGGTTTGGCGGGCGATTTGGGCGGCGGCTCGCTTGAATTGATCGACATAAAAAATGGCAAGTTGAATGATGGCATAACTTTGCCCATTGGCCCGCTCAGACTGATTGATTTGTCGGGCGGCAACATGGATCGCGCGCAAAAAATTGTTGATGATTATTTGGTCAAGGCACCAATTTTGAAACAACTTGCTGGCCGAACCTTTTATGCGGTGGGTGGTGCTTGGCGCAATTTGGCCCGCATTCACATGGCGCAATTGGATTATCCGCTTCACGTTTTGCATCACTATCAGATGAGCCGCACGCAGGCCGAGGGCATATCAGAATTGATGGCGGGCCTCACACCCACATCGCTTAAAGATGTAAAAGATATGTCGAAAGCGCGTGTGGACACGTTGCCTTATGGTGCCATGGTCTTAGATAGGCTGATGCATTTTGGCCAAGCCAAAGACGTGGTCATTTCAGTTTATGGCGTGCGTGAAGGCTTGCTCTATTCAAAATTGCCACGCAAGAAAATGTCGGCTGATGCACTGCTTTCTTCGTGTTGGGATTTTGCAAGACGCTATGCCCGATCACCCGCGCATGAACTTGAACTGTGCGATTGGACAGACCAACTTTTTGGCAAAGGCAAGATTGAAGAAAACGACGAGGAAAAGCGCCTGCGTTATGCTTCTTGTTTGTTGGCTGATATTGGCTGGCGCGCGCACCCTGATTATCGTGCAGATCGTTCATTGGGTATGATTTCGCAGGCGGCTTTTGTGGGCGTTGATCACCCCGGTCGCGTGTTTTTGGCGCTGACGGTGTTTTATCGTTATGACGGCGATGGCATGGCCGATGGCCTAACGCGCCTTCTCGATCAACGCCACATTGAACGGGCCCATTTGATCAGTTCCATGTTCAAGCTTGCCTATGTTCTTTCGGCCGCCATGCCCGGGCATTTGTCAAAAATTGGCTTAAAAATCGGCCCAAGCAAAACACTGATCTTAAATTTACCTGGCAAGTTGAAGGATTTGATGGGCGAACGCGTTGAAAAGCGCTTGGCCGAATTGGCAGCTGAGCTGGATTGTGCGCCTAAAGTTGTTTTGGGTTGAAAGTCATAAACCCGTCATAAGCATTAACTAATTTTCATCTCACCCTCAAAGGAAGATGAAACATGAAACTGAAAACCCTGTTAATTTCAAACGTTGCAGCACTTTCAGTGTGCGCAAGTGCTTATGCACAAGATGCCCTGCCACAAGCGGCTGACCCTTATTTCAAAAGTGCTGCGGCGCAATTGCAAGCGCGCGCGGCCTTGGTTCCAAACACCGGCAAAGCCAAGAATGTTATTTTGATGATTGGTGATGGCATGGGCATTCCTATGATCACAGCCAGCCGCATTCGTGGCGGGGAAGTTCTGGGAAAAGATGGCGTTTCCAACAAGCTTGCGTTTGAAACTTTGCCCTATGCTGCACTTTCTCGCACGTATAGCGCTGATGCGCAGGTGACTGACTCAGCCCCCTCTGCCACTGCAATGACAGCAGGGATTAAGACCCGCAATGATATTCTGGGCCTGAATTCCAATGCCAAGTTGAAAGATTGTGCCAGCGCCAAGGGCAATGAAGTGATGACAATTTTTGAACAGGCTGAAAAAGCCGGCAAGGCCACGGGCGCCATCACCACAACACGCATCACCCACGCCACGCCCGCGGCAGCTTATGCCCATACGCCAAACCGCGATTGGGAAAATGACGCGCAATTGGGTGATGCCGCCAAGCTTGGCTGTAAAGACATCGCCGACCAATTGGTCAATTGGCCATTTGGCGATGGCATGGAAGTGGCCATGGGCGGCGGGCGCAGCAATTTTCTGCCCGTTGAAGTTGCTGATTATGAAGACGAAGGCAAAACTGGTGAACGCAAAGACAAGCGCGACTTAACCAAAGAGTGGATCGCCAAAGGCAACAACCATGTGGTGGTTTATGACAAAGCCCAATTTGACGCAATTGACTTGAAATCTGGCCCCAAAATTTTGGGTCTGTTTCAACGTTCACACATGAATTATGAGGCAGATCGCGCCAAAGACAAAAAAGGCGAACCTTCCCTTTCAGACATGACAAAAACTGCCGTGGCTCGCTTGCAACAAAGCCCCAACGGCTATGTGTTGATGATTGAAGGCGGCCGTATTGATCACGCTGAACATGAAGGCAATGCTGCCCGCGCTATTGAGGAAACTTTAGAATTTGATAAGGCCGTGCAAACAGTTCTGGCTATGACCAGTGCGGAAGATACACTTGTGGTGGTGACAGCTGATCACAGCCACACCATGACGATTGCTGGCTATCCACGCCGTGAAAACCCAATTCTGGGGCAAGTTGTAGGCGTTGATGGCAAGAAAACTTTGGCAGGCGATGGCAAGCCTTATACCACTTTAAATTTTGCCAACGGCCCCGGTGGCTTGTTCCCAGCTTTGGGAAAAGATCAGACTGCGGCCAATGCTCTGCCTGCGGGTGTCAGGCCCGATATCTCTGATGTGGACACTGAATCAGTTGATTATATTCAACAGGCCGGCATTCCCATGGCATCCGAAACCCACGGCGGCGAAGATGTTGCAATCTATGCATCGGGCCCACAGGCCTATCTTTTTGGTGGCACGGTTGATGAACAATATATCTATCATGTGATGGCAAAGGCCGCTGGCCTCGACAACTAAACCCCATACGACGGCTCTTAAATTGATAAGTTTAAGAGCCGTTGTTTTCTATCTTGCAAACACAAAAGCTTTGCCACCTTGCATACCAATTCCGGCTTTGCCGTGTTTAATATCAAGCGCAAGTTTGCCAAACTTTTCAAATCGCCAGCCTTGCAGCAGGGCAATATCGGCGTTGTCGTCAATGGCAAGTTGATCAATATCAGCACTGGAAGCCAAAAGCTTTGGCGCAATGCCTTCGCTTTCACACACAACTTTCAACGCAAGCTTTAAAACTTCTGCAGCGGCTTGCGCAGAGGATGACATTTCGTCTGCCCGGCCCTTGCCTTCAGGAATCGTTTTAGGGTCGCGTGCAAGGCCTTCAGCCACTGCTTTCAATAGGCTTGTACCCATGGCTGAATTGCCAGTGCCCTTGGAAACCAAGCGCAAATCATTCACATCTTGCGGGTTGCGCGGCATTTGAATGGCAATTTCAGCAACCGCTTCATCTTTCAAAATGCGCCCGCGCGGCACGTTTTTGGATTGGGCTTCGCGTTCACGCCACGCAGCAACAGACATTAAAACCGCCTGCTGCTTTTTGTTTTGAATGCGCGCTTTAATGCGCTTCCAGCTTTGTTCAGGTTCAACTTTATAAGTCGCCGGATCAACCAGTGAAGCCAATTCCGTTTCTAACCATTTTTCGCGGCCATTGGCGGCAATCAATTCAGAAAGCTTTTCATGCACCACACGAAGATGCGTCACATCTGAAAGCGCATAGGTTTGTTGTTTATGAGTCAGTGGCCTGCGCGACCAATCTGTAAATTGCGAAGATTTATCAATGGCTGCGCCAACAAGCTTGCGCACAATGGCTTCATACCCAACTTGATCACCAAAGGCGCAAACCATGGCGGCAATTTGCGTGTCCATCACCGGGCGGGGCAGGGTGCCTGTTAACAAATAAAGAATTTCAAAATCTTGCTTTGCCGCATGAAACACTTTCAAAACAATTTCATTGGCCATGAGGTCGAAGAAAGGCTTGAGATCAAGGCCTTCAGCCAGCGGGTCGACCAACGCCGCCACATCTTTTCCGGCAACCTGGATTAAACACAGTTTGGGATAATAGGTTGTTTCACGCAAAAACTCTGTATCAACCGCAACGAACTTTTCTTGCGCCCAAACGGCACAGTGTTTGGCAAGGTCTTCAGTTGTTGTAATGGTGTGAACGGCAGCGCCAGCAAGAGGTGTATTCAACATCAGTTAGGCAGCCTTACCAAAAACGCGATTGAAAATCGTTTGCACATGCTTGGTATGATAACCCAAGTCAAACAGCGCTTCAATTTCCTGGGGTGAAAGTTGAGCAGCCACTTCAGCATCTGCCTTCAACAAATCAATGAACTGCCCTTCACCGCGCCACACGGGCATGGCGCAACGCTGCACAGCGGAATAAGAACCCTCGCGGCTCATGCCCTTTTGGGTCAACGCCAACATCACGCGCTGTGAATGCACCAGCCCGCCAAGCTTGTTGAGATTGCGAATCATGTTTTCTGGATAAACCAAAAGCTTTTCCATGACACCAGCAAGGCGCTTGATCGCAAAATCCAAATGCGCCGTCGCATCGGGCCCAATGCCGCGTTCAACCGATGAATGCGAAATATCGCGCTCATGCCAAAGCACAACATTCTCCATGGCGGGGGTTACGGCAGAGCGCACCAAACGGGCGAGGCCAGTGAGGTTTTCTGTAAGCACCGGGTTGCGCTTGTGCGGCATGGCTGAAGAACCTTTTTGGCCGGGAGAAAAATATTCCTCAACTTCCAAAACTTCGGTGCGTTGCAAATGCCGAATTTCGGTGGCCAAGCGTTCAACTGAACTGGCGATCACTCCCAACGTGGCAAAATACATGGCGTGGCGATCACGCGGAATCACTTGGGTGGAAATCGGTTCAACCACCAGGCCCATTTTCTGGGCTACATAGCCTTCCACTGATGGATCGATATTGGCAAAGGTGCCAACAGCGCCAGAAATGGCGCAAGTGGCCACGTCTTCCCGTGCGGCGATCAAACGTTTTTTAGCGCGTTCAAATTCGGCATAGGCAAAAGCCAACTTTAAGCCAAAGGTAACAGGTTCGGCGTGAATGCCATGGCTCCGGCCGATGCACACTGTGTTTTGATGTTCCATCGCGCGCCTTTTCAGAACGCCTAAAAGTTCATCCAAATCAGCTAACAAAATATCAGCAGCACGCACCAATTGAATATTAAAACACGTGTCCAGCACATCAGAAGATGTCATGCCCTGATGAACAAAGCGCGCTTCTGGCCCCACAATTTCAGAAAGATGAGTTAAAAACGCAATCACATCATGTTTAACTTCGGCTTCAATGGCATCAATACGGGCTACATCAAATTCAGCGTCTTTGCCCTTGGCCCAAATTTTGGCGGCTGCTTCTGGCGGCACAATGCCAAGTTTTGCCATTTGATCAGCCGCATGGGCTTCAATTTCAAACCAGATTTTAAAGCGAGTCTCGGGCGCCCATATTTGAGCCATTTCTTGACGGGTATAACGCGGGATCATGCAGCAGCCTTTAAAGATGAACTGGGCTTCATCTAACAAATTGGCCTGCGGCTTACCAGTTTTTTAAAAAGCCTTGAAAGTGACGATGGTGAACGTATCGCGGATGCCGGCAATGGTTTGCACTTTTTGGGCGATGAAATGGCCAATATCTTCACCATCGCCTAAATAGAATTTCACCAGCAAATCATATTCACCAGCCGTTGAAAATATCTCTGAGGCAATTTCCGAATCTGCAATCGCATTGGCCACTGAATAGGCTTTGCCCAATTCACATTTTATCTGCACAAAAAAAGCACGCATCGGTTCAACCTCTAATTTTCAGGCACAATAGCTTGGTATGTCCCATCATGCCATGCAAACCACGTGAAATTGAGGTTTTTTACATCGCCCTCGGCATCAAATTGCAGCGGCCCAAGCGCAGTATTGATGTTTTGGCCCTGTTTCAAAAAGTCGCTAATAGCCAACCCTGAATGCGGGCCTTTGGCTTTTGCGGCTGCCACAAAAAGTTCGGTTGCTGCATAGCTTGGCAAGGTTGCGCCATCTGCAGTTTGGCCAGCAAGTTTCAATGCCGCAATCACCGCGTGGGAAGCAGCTTCGCGTTGCGGGTCTGGCGCAAAGCTTGCCATGGTGTTCTCACCCGCTGGGCCTGCCGCTTCCCAATATTGATCAGCCAACAGCGCGTCACTGCCGTAGAACTTCAGGGCCAAGCCTGCTTGGGCGGCCCCGGCAACAATGTGGCCAGCGTCGCTTGGGTTCATCGCAAAAAATATGGTGGAAATTTGCTGGGCTTTGATTTTGTTGAGAAGCGTCGAAAAATCTTTCGCATCAGGTTCTATGCTGGCAACGAAGCTGGACGGCTTGCCATAGGCTTCAACAAACTGCGTGGTGATTGCTTTGTTGTTTGGACTTCCATCATTCAGAACAGCAACATTCGCATCGGCCCGTTTTTGCAAAATGCGCTTGGCTGCAAATGCACCCTGCACATCATCACGCACAGCAAGGCGAACAACATTGCCAAGGCCAGATGTTGTCAGCGCAGGCAAACTGGCCGCAGGTGAAATCATGCTGATCTGCGCCTTGGCATAAAGCTTTGCGGCATTGAGCGATGGATAAGAGCAAAAATGACCAATCACCACGTCAACGCGCTGGTTGATTAGGGTCTGCGCAGCATCTTCGGCTTTGCGATTGTCGCACTGATCATCTGCGCTGATGATGGAAAGATTTTCGCCGTTGATGCCGCCCGTGGCATTGGCAGCATCCACGCTGGCTTTCACGCCATTGAGCATCTGTGTGCCAAAGCTTTGATATTGCCCACTCAGCGGCCCCGCAACGCCAATAACGATATCTGCACGCGCTGGCATGGCAAATGCGAAGATGAAGCAAACAAGCCATTTGATTGAGGGGATAGAGGAACAAGCCGATGACTGCATCATAACCTTATCGCCCCAAAAAAAGAACCCGCGCGAAGTTAATCGCACGGGCTCTCATCAAACAAGATAAATCTTAGTTGATTGAATCGTCTTCAGCATAGCTGCCGTTGTCGAACTTATACCAAACATACTTGGCGCCGATCAGATCACCCTTCTTGTCCAACTTGATTGGTCCAAGAACGGTTTTCATTTCGTTGCCAGCACGAAGCCATGTGGCCAGTGTTTTGCTGTCAGTAGACTTGGTGGCAGTAGCAGCTTGTGCATACATCTGAATGGCAGCGTATGTGTAAAGTGTGTAGCCTTCAGGATCAAAACCAGCAGTTTTGAACTTGGCAACAAGGTCTTTTGCTTCTGGAATTGCGCGTGGTTCAGGCGCGAACGTGAAGATCATGCCCTTTGCAGCGTCGCCAGCGATTGTCCAAAATTCTTTGTTGTTCATTGAATCGCCCGAAAGCATTTGTGCTTGCGAACCTTGTTCACGAAGTTGCTTCAAAATCAAAGCGCCTTCTGGGTGATAACCGCCCATGTAAACTGCATCAATGCCAGCATCTTTCATTTTG
>JAYWFC010000167.1:0-2962 GCA_043778995.1 Aestuariivirga sp. | reverse complement strand
TGGGAAGATGTGGTGAGTTTTGTGGTGATCGGGCTGCACACGATTTATGTTTATGCTCTGGTCACTGGCAGCATGACACAACACGCCCTGATGCTTCTTGTGCTTGCTGCCTATGCAACCTATGCCCTGAACGCCACGCAGTTTTTGTGGAAGCTTCGCCAAGCGCGTTTGCAACATTCTATGATGCAAATGACGGAGGCGCGCGCATGAATGTGATTGCCAATGTAAAAAGCGCTGGCTGTGAATCAGTGCCTGTTTTGCGCGAGCGTGGCCAACGTGAAGTTTTCTGCGGCCTTACCAGCATTGTGTGGCTGCATCGAAAAATCCAAGATGCTTTCTTTCTTGTCGTGGGATCGCGCACCTGCGCTCATTTGGTTCAATCCGCCGCTGGTGTCATGATTTTTGCTGAACCGCGTTTTGCCACAGCCATTATTGATGAACGTGATCTGGCTGGCCTTGCCGATATTGATGACGAGCTTGATCGTGTGGTGAACCGCCTTCTTGAACGCCGCCCTGAAATTAAAATGTTGTTCCTAGTTGGGTCTTGCCCGTCTGAAGTCATCAAGCTGGATTTAAAGCGCGCCGCCTCACGTTTGAACCGCGTGCATCTTCCGAACGTCCGTGTACTGAATTATTCGGGCAGCGGCATTGAAACCACATTCACCCAAGGCGAAGATGCATGCCTTGCAAGCCTTGGCGAAGATTTGCCAAAAACAACAGCCACAGCCAATTTGGTGATTGCTGGTGCCTTGCCTGATGCCGTGGAAGATCAATTCAGCCGCATGTTTAAAGATATGGGCATTGAAGTTAGCTTTCTGCCCGGTCGTCGTTCAAACGCAATGCCAACAGTTGGCCCAAACACAGTGTTTTTGATGGCCCAACCTTTTTTGGGTGATACGGCGCGTGTGCTTAAAGAAAAAGGTGCCGTTGCCCTGCAAGCGCCGTTTCCTTTTGGCGCAGAAGGAACAACGCTTTGGCTTAAAGCCGCGGCCAATCATTTCGGTGTTTCAGATGAAGTGTTTGATCGTGTAACAGCAGCGCCTCGCCAACGCGCTGAAAAAGCTTTGGCCGCGCACCGCGAAAAATTAAGCGGCAAGCGCATATTCTTTTTTCCAGATTCGCAATTGGAATTGCCCTTGGCTCGATTTGCAGCGCGTGAATTAGACATGCAATTGGTCGAAGTAGGCACACCTTATTTGCACACCCAACACATGGCCCAGGAACTCGCACTTATGCCAGCAGGCACCTTCTTAAGCGAAGGCCAAGATGTTGATAAACAACTTGATCGCTGCCGCGCCGCACGCCCTGATATTACAGTATGTGGCTTGGGGTTAGCTAACCCATTAGAGGCCGAAGGCTTGACCACAAAATGGTCCATCGAACTCGTGTTCTCGCCCATCCATGGTTATGAACAAGCCGGAGATTTGGCAGGCCTGTTTGCGAGGCCCATCGCAAGGGCCGAAAGGTTGGCCGTATAATGCAGCTTACCCTTTGGACATACGAAGGCCCGCCCCACATCGGTGCCATGCGAATCGCTACTGCCATGAAGGGCCTGCATTATGTGTTGCATGCCCCACAAGGCGACACTTATGCCGATCTGTTGTTCACCATGATCGAACGCCGCGGCGAACGCCCACCTGTCACTTACACCACATTCCAAGCCCGTGATTTGGGCGGCGACACGGCCGAACTTTTCAAAACATCATGCGCTGATGCTTATGCCCGCTTTCAACCCCAAGCCATGATTGTGGGCGCAAGTTGCACGGCTGAACTTATTCAAGATGATCCAGGCGGTTTGGCCAGCACGTTGGGCCTGCCTATTCCGGTGATCGCACTTGAACTTCCCGCCTATCAGAAAAAAGAAAACTGGGGCGCATCTGAAACATTTTATCGTTTAACCAGAGCGCTGGCAAAACCTGCAACCCAGCAACGCCGCGCCAACACCTGCAACATTTTAGGCCCAACGGCTTTGGGCTTTCGCCACCGTGATGACATTGTGGAAATTAAGCGTCTGCTGGCTGAATTGGGTGTAGAAGTTTTGGTAACAGCACCCATGAACGCAACGCCTGCAGACATTGTAAAGCTGCCGGAAGCTGCCTTTAACATTTCACTTTACCCAGAAGTTTCAGACGCTACTGCAAGATTTTTAGAAAAGAATTTTGGTCAAAAGTTCACCACAACCATTCCCATTGGTGTAGGCGCAACCCGCAAGTTTTTGAACGAAGTTGCAAGTCTTGCGGGTCTCGATGCAGCACCCTTGTTGGCTCGTGAAACCGGCCGTTTGCCGTGGTATTCAAAATCAGTCGATTCAACCTACCTCACTGGAAAGCGCGTGTTTGTGTTTGGCGATGCTTCCCACGCCATGGCCGCAGCCCGAATGGCCAAAGACGAATTGGCTTTTGACGTTGTGGGCATCGGCACCTATTCGCGCGAATTTGCCAAGCCCATGCGAGAACTTGCGGCCGAACTTGGCATCGAAGCTTTGATTACAGATGACTATTTGGAAGTTGAAGCCAAGGTTGCTGAATTGCAGCCTGATCTGGTTTTGGGCTCACAAATGGAACGCCATATTGCCAAGCGACTGGGGGTTCCCTGTGCCGTAATTTCTGCGCCCGTGCATGTGCAAGATTTTCCTGCGCGCTTCTCTCCGCAAATGGGTTTTGAAGGTGCCAATGTAATTTTTGACACTTGGGTTCACCCGTTGATGATGGGACTTGAAGAACATTTACTTCACATGTTCCGCGATGATTTTGAATTTAATGAAAATGCAGCCCCTTCACATTTGGGTGGGCAAAAGCAGGAAGCAGCGCCTGTTGCTGCTGTCGCTGAAACAACCACGCATTGGCTTCCCGAAGCCGAAGCTGAATTGAAGAAAATTCCATTTTTTGTTCGCAAAAAAGCCCGCCGCAATACTGAAGCCTATGCAGCCAATCACGGCCTGCACAAGATCAGTGTAGAGACA
>JAYWFC010000166.1:0-20947 GCA_043778995.1 Aestuariivirga sp. | reverse complement strand
GATTTTGCGCAAAGCTTCTTCGCCGCCGCCGACCACGATGGCCTTGCGGTTTTTAAGATCGTAAAACAGCGGAAAATAGCGCATTTTAAGTCTCCGTTTGATTTATTGGTCATTTCTATCATTCACCAAAACAGCGATTTTGTTCGCTTTTCGCATATTTTGGCATAATATCAGTGGCAATCAACCATTTCGTTCTTTATAACGAACAGCGGTTCTATTTGAAGGATGTACCAATGTCAATCCGTCGCGGCCCGAAAATTGCCAACCCGACCAGCAGTGAAGCATCGAGTGATTTGGGCAAAACCATACAGCGATTGCGCAAGGCCTATAATTTATCTTTGGGTGAATTGTCGGAACAGTCGGGCGTTGCCAAGTCGATCATTTCGCAAATAGAGCGGAACGAAACCAACCCCACGCTTTCAACAGTAGTGCGCCTTTCGCGTGCGTTGGAGACAACAGTTGATGAGGTTTTGCGCGGCGAACAAACCTCGCTTTTTGTTGATCATCAAACCAAGTCTGGCATTCCAATTTTGGAAAGCCAAGATGGGCTTTGCCGGTTGGCCATTGTTGGGCCGTTGAACTTGGTTGAGGCCTTTCAATGGTATGACTTTCATGCACAGGTTGGTGGGGTGTTGGAGTCTTCGCCCCATCCGTTGGGAACGATCGAACATCTTTATATCGTGTCTGGCGAACTTGAAGTGACCACGGGAAGTGAAACAAAAATTGGCAAAGCCGGAGAAGCATTGCGTTATCGCGCCGATGTGACACACAAAATTCGCAATTTGGGCACGGGTGCTGCTCATGCTGTGATGATGTTGGCCTTGAAGCAATTTGGAGCATCCACATGACGCCAGCCTTTAAAAAACTTTTTAAAGATATTGGCCAGGAGGATGATTGGTCTTTGCACCACCCTATTAAGCGCGCAGATGGCGCAATGACATGGGTTGATGTGGTTTATGCCACGCCTTGGGGTTTTAGACCTCTCATGTTGGATGTCGTTGTGCCGAAGGGCGCGGGGCCACATCCGCTTGTGGTTTATATCCACGGTGGCGCTTGGGCGGCGGGCAGCACAAAAATCACCAATCCGATCTATCGCAAAATGGATTTTGTGAATCGTTTGGTGAAGGCGGGTTTTGCCGTGGCTTCGATCAATTATCGGTTTTCAAAAGAGGCGCAATTTCCGGCCCAATTGTATGATTGCAAGGCTTCTATTCGCTTTTTGCGCAAACATGCAAAAGTGTTTGGGGTCGATCCCAAACGGTTTGCGTCATTTGGCGATTCTGCTGGTGGGCATTTGGCAAGTTTCGTCGGGCTTACGGGTAAGAACAAGGAATTGGAAGGTGATATTGGCTTGACCAAAGGTTCAAGCGCCGTGCAAGCCGTTGTGAATTGGTTTGGGCCTACGCAATTTTTGACCATGGCAAAAGAAAAGTTAGCTTTGGAAAGTTGGGGCAGTTCTGACGAAGCGGATTCGCCTGAATCGCTTTTGGTTGGTGGGGCCATTCAAAAGAACAAGGCAAAAACCAAGGCCGCTTCGCCTATCAGTTATGTGCATCGGGGCTCTCCGCCCACGCTTTTGCAATATGGCGATACAGATCGATTGGTGCCACTGGCCCAAGGCCAAGCGCTTTACGATGCAATGCGCGCGAAGGGGTGTAAGGTAACTTTGCAAGTGATTAGGGGGGCCGATCATTGTTTTTGGGGAGTGGAAACAAAACCTGTTGTTGATGATATGATCAAATTTTTGCAAGACACAATTGGCAAGAAGGCAAGATAGGCTTGGGTTATGATCAAATTGCATGAAAGTTGGCGACAGCCGCTTCAACCCGCGTTTGACGCTGATTATATGAAAGACCTAAAAGAGTTTTTGCTGGCAGAGCGCAACAGCGGCAAGTCAATCTATCCCCGGGCATCCGAATGGTTTGCGGCTTTGGATTCAACAACCTTAGACAAAACCCGCGTGGTGATTTTGGGGCAAGACCCGTACCATGGCGAAGGCCAAGCACATGGCTTATGTTTTTCGGTGCGCAGTGGTGTTAAGCCGCCGCCATCTTTGATCAACATTTATAAAGAATTGAAATCAGACTTAGGCTTTGACCCGCCAAACCATGGCAACCTTCAAAGCTGGGCCGAGCAGGGTGTGCTGCTGCTCAACTCTGTATTGACGGTTGAAGCAGGCAAGGCTGCATCGCACCAAGGCAAGGGATGGGAGAGGTTCACTGACGAAGTGATCAAACTGGTCAATGCCAAGGCAGACCCTGTGGTTTTTATTTTGTGGGGAAACTATGCGCAAAAAAAGGCCAGCTTTGTTGATCGCAGCCGCCATTTGGTGATCGCCTCTGCCCATCCATCACCATTGTCGGCACATAACGGTTTTTTTGGTTCCAAGCCATTCTCGAAAGCCAACGCGTTTTTGAAGGCGCATGGCCAGCCAGAAATCGATTGGCGCCTTAAAAGTGAATAAAAGTTTGGATTTTACAGGCGGCATTGCCTAAAACCGTTTCATGGGAAATTTTCGGATCTTTGCTGTTCTTGTCAGTTTATTTTTGCTTGGCGCTTTTGCCAAAGCTGACGAACCGCCAACTTTTGACACGGCAGCACCGCAAGCCATTTTGATTGATGCCAAATCTGGCAACGTGTTTTTTGAAAAAGCCGCAGACATTGCTGTGCCGCCTGCTTCGATGAGCAAGTTGATGACGCAAACCATTGTGTTTGATCTTCTCAAGAAGGGCGATCTGAAGCTCGATCAAGAAATGATCATCAGCCAAGATGCTTGGAAACGTGGCGGCCAAGGGGCAGGTGGCTCTACCATGTATGCCAATGTGAACAGCCGTGTCTCCGTTGATAATTTGCTGCATGGCGCAATCATTCAATCTGCAAACGATGCTTGCATCGCTTTGGCTGAAGGAATTGCCGGATCAGAAACTGCCTTTGCCAATCGCATGATGAACAAGGCAAAAGAGTTGGGCTTGAAAAATTCAAGTTTCGCCAATGCAACGGGCCTGCCTGATCCGGGCCAGCGGATGAGCGTGCGCGACCTTTCAATTCTGGCGCGCAATATCATTCTCAATTACCCGGACTATTTTAAGATTTACGGTCAAAGTGAGTTTACTTGGAATAAAATAACCCAACAAAATCGAAACCCTTTGTTGAAGGATTACCCGGGTGCCGACGGCATGAAAACGGGTTTTACCAAAGAAGCTGGTTATGGCCTGGTGGGCACGGCTGTGCGTGATGGCCGGCGGCTGATTATGGTGATTGCAGGATTAGACTCAATCAACACCCGCAAGGCCGAAGCGCAAAAGCTTTTGGATTGGGGGTTTAGCCAATTCAGAACCATCAGTGTTTATGAAGCGGGCGATGTAGTAACGCGAGCGCGCGTGTGGGGCGGTGATGAGCGGTGGGTCAATCTTGTAACGCCAGACGCTTTCAAGATTGCGTTGGCCCCTTTTGAACAAGACAAGGCGGAAATGAAATTGAGTTATACTGGCCCATTGATGGCGCCTGTGAAGGCCGGAACCCCTGTTGGAACCTTGCGCATTTTGGTTGATGGCAAGGCTGTGGCTGATGCACCGCTGAACGTGGGGGCCGACGTGGGGGCAACGCAATCTATGTGGAAGAAGGCTGCTGACTCGGCCTTAATCATGTTGTTTGGTGGCTGATGTTTATTACCTTTGAAGGCGGTGAAGGCACGGGCAAATCCACCCAAGTAAAGCTGCTGGCCGAGCGTTTGCGGGCAGAAGCTGTTGACGTTGTTCTAACGCGCGAACCGGGGGGAACACCCGCTGCAGAATCTCTGCGAAATTTGCTTGTTTCTGGAGATGTGAATCGTTGGACTGCCGAGGCGGAAGCTTTGTTGAATTATGCGGCGCGCGATAGCCATTTGAATGAGATCATACGCCCCGCTTTGGTAGCTGGCAAAACTGTGATCTGCGATCGGTTTATGGATTCGACACGTGCTTATCAGGGCTATGCTGGGGGCTGTTCGATGGCACTGATTGATCGGCTTGAGGAGGAAATTGTTGGAATAACACGACCAGATCGAACATTTGTATTTGATCTTGATCCAAATATTGGTTTGGCCCGTGCGAAGGCGAGGGGACATGCAAATGAAGATCGCTATGAGCGCAAGGGATTGGTGTTTCATCAAAAATTACGCACTGGTTTTCAAGTTATTGTTGAAGCCGAACCTTTGCGCTGCATGTTGATAGACGCTTCTCAAAGTATCAGTGATATCGACTTGAAAATTTGGAACCACTTGCGTGGCTGATGAACAGGAAGACCCGCGTGAGGTTGCTTGGCATCCGCGATTTGCCAATCGCGTGGTGGGCCATGACACTGCATTGGTGCAATTTGAAAAAGCTTTCGCCAGTGGCAGGCCACATCATGCGTGGTTGATCCATGGGGGCAAGGGCATTGGCAAAGCCACGCTGGCTTATGTTTTGGCCAAGCGCGTTTTAGAGCGGGGCAACACGGAACAAACAAGCCGATGGATTGAGGCCAAAGCCCATCCAGAATTGTTTGTTCTGGAACGTCAGTTGAATGACTCAAAACCCCGCAAGTTGAAGGCTGAAATATCGGTTGATGATGCACGTGGACTTGCCAATTTTTTGGCGCGCACTGCGAGTGGGTGGCGGGTGGTGATTGTTGATACGGCCGATGATCTGAATACGGAATCGGGCAATGCAATATTGAAATTGGTTGAAGAACCTCCGGCTAAAACATTGTTATTACTGCTTTCGCATCAACCGGGGCGGCTGTTGCGCACATTAAAATCGCGCTGCCTGCGATTGGGCTTGGGGCCTATTTCAGCGCAACAAACCTTTAGCGTTATCAACAGCTTGCCGCTTGAACCGAAACCCATAATTGAGGATTTGGATCGCGCAGTCGAACAATCTAACGGTTGCCCCGGCCAAGCCTTAGCATTGTTGAACTCTCAGGGGGCAAAAGCCTTTGCTCAGTTTATCAAATTGCATAATCCGAAGCATTCTGAACATTTGGGCATAGCCAATGCGCTGTCTGGGCGCGCAGTTGGGCCGGATGAATTTCCAATTTTTACTGCTTTGTTGTTGGATTGGATTGCAGCCCGAGCGACCGAGAGAGCAAGTGCGGCTTTGGCTAAGGTGCATGAACAAATTTCCGAAGCGTCTCGCATTGTGGTGGGTTTTAACCTTGATCGCAAACAGGCGGTTATGTCTCAGTTGAAGCTGGTGAATGATGCCTTGAAGGCATCGTAAATTCGCGTCTATACCAAGCCCATGAACAAGCATCCTTATTTGATTTCCACCGCCATTCCATATGCCAATGGAGCGCCGCATATTGGCCATGCCTATGAGCGCATTGCCACTGACGTTATGGCGCGTTTTGCCAGACTTGATGGGCATGAAGTGTTGTTTATTACTGGCATGGACGAACACGGCCAGAAGATGCAGCAGACGGCCGCGCGCGAAGGTATTACGCCCCAACAATTGGCTGACCGCACGGCAGCACTTTTTGAAACCATGGGTGATGAACTTAATGCCAAAGCCGATGACATTGTTCGCACCACTTCGGCCCGGCACAAAGCGTCTGTGCAAGAGATTTGGAAACGTATGCAGGCCAATGGCGATATTTATCTTTCAAAATATGCGGGTTGGTATTCGGTTCGCGATGAAGCTTATTATGATGAAGACGAAACCGAAGTGCGCGAAGACAGGCGCTTTTCCATCAAAACTTCCACGTTGGTTGAATGGGTAGAAGAGGAAAGTTATTTCTTCAAGCTGTCTGCCTATCAACAAAAGCTGCTCGATTATTTTTCTGCACATGCTGATTTTGTTGTTCCTGATCAATATCGCGCCGAGATTTTGGCCTTTATCAACCGCGGCCTGCGTGATTTTTCGATCAGTCGAACCACTTTCGATTGGGGCATTGCCGTTCCGGGCGACCCAAAACACGTGATGTATGTTTGGGTTGATGCGCTCACCAATTATATAACAGCGACTGGTTTTCCTGATCCTACTTCGCCTCGCGCCAAATTCTGGCCCGCTACTGCCCATGTGATTGGCAAAGACATTACGCGCTTTCACGCGATTTATTGGCCGGCCTTTTTAATGTCGGCCAATCTACCTGTGCCCAAGCATATTGTTGTTCATGGGTTCTTGTTCAACAAGGGCGAGAAGATGTCTAAATCCACTGGCAATGTAGTTGGCCACAAGGATTTGATTGAACGTTATGGGTTGGATGCTGTGCGCTATTTCTTCATGCGCGAAGTGCCATATGGCAATGACGGCAGTTTTACCCATGAAACCATCGTGGCCCGCATGAATGCGGATCTATCGAATGACCTTGGCAATTTAGCGCAAAGATCGTTGTCGATGATCAATAAGAACTGCAACGCTGTTGTGCCGGTTTGTGGAACGCTCTCTGAAAACGACAAGGCAATGTTGACGATGGCAGATGGAATGTTGGCGGATGTTCGTGCTCAGCATGATGGATTTGCAATTTCCAAAGCGATGGATGTGATTTGGAAAGTTGTGGCTGAAGCAAACCGCTATTTTGCTGGCGAAGCACCTTGGGCTTTAAAGAAAACAGACCCTGCCAAAATGGAGACTGTGCTTTATGTGACAGCCGAAACCCTGCGCATGATTGGGTTGTTGGTGCAGCCTTATATGCCGCAATCTGCTGCCAAATTGTTGGATGTTTTGGCCGTGCCCCAAGGCAACCGAACATTCGCATCAATGTCCGATCGATTGGTTTCGGGCACGGCGTTGCCTCCACCTACGCCTATCTTTCCACGCTTTGTGGAGGAGGGGGAGGCAAAGCCACAATGAGCTTGATTGTCGATAGCCATTGCCATTTGGATTATGACGGGTTGGCCGACCACCTGCCCGAAGTTTTGAAGCGTTGCGATGCGGCTGGCGTTGGCTTGGTGTTATCCATCAGCTCACGGGTGAAGCATTTTCCTAAGCTTCTGGCCTTGGCTGAGGCGCATGAAAATGTTTTTTGCACGGTGGGCACGCACCCACACAACGCGCATGAGGAACTTGATGTAACAGTTGCTGATCTTGTGCGGCTGACCGATCATCCAAAGGTCGTGGGCTTGGGCGAGGCTGGCCTTGATTATCATTATGATCTTTCGCCGCGCGACGCACAGATGACAGGTTTTCGCAACCACATTGCGGCGGCACGCGAAACTGGATTGCCGCTGGTTATTCATACGCGCCAGGCTGAAGACGACACCGCGCGCGTGTTGGAAGAAGAAATGAAACGCGGTGCATTTAAAGCTGTTCTGCATTGTTTTACATCGCAGCAATGGCTGGCAGAGCGCGGCGTGGAGCTTGGTCTTTATGTTTCGTTCTCAGGAATCTTGACTTATAAAAATGCAGAGGATCTGCGCGCCGCCGCCAAGGCTTTGCCGATTGATCGGTTGTTGGTTGAAACCGACGCGCCATTTTTAGCGCCCATTCCATATCGTGGAAAACCCAATGAGCCTTCCTTCGTAGTGAAAACACTTGAGCAACTGGCCCATGTGCGTGGCGTGTCACGCGATATGATGGCGCAGCATACATCGGATAATTTCTTCAGGTTGTTCGACAAGGTGCCAGTGCCGTTGACTTTCAAGGTACCTGCATGAGCTGGAAATTAACCATATTGGGTTGCGGCTCATCTGGCGGCGTTCCGCGCATTGGTGGCGATTGGGGCAAGTGTGACCCTGCCAACCCGAAAAACAGAAGATTGCGGTGTTCGGCCCTTGTGGAACATTCTAACGCAGCTGGCACAACGCGCTTGCTGATCGACACTTCGCCAGACATGCGTGAGCAGATGCTTGCAGCGCGTGTGCCAACAATCGATGCGGTTTGGTATACCCATGAACATGCTGACCACACGCATGGCATTGATGAATTGCGCGTGTTCTTTTTGATGCAGAAAAAGCGCATTCCGGTTTATGCGGATCTTGCCACTTCAACGATGTTGCAACATCGGTTTGCCTATTGCTTCACCAATAGCCAAGATTATCCCGCAACTGCGGAGTTAGGTTTGATGGTGCCGGGGCAGCCGCTGAAGGCAACGGGAGCAGGGCCCGACATCATCGGCCTGCCCTTTGAAGTTCGCCACGGCAATATCAACGCGTTGGGATTTCGCTTTGGCAATGTGGCCTATCTGCCCGATGTGAATGGTTTGCCAGAAGCAGCCATGGCCGCTATCTCGGGGCTTGATGTGCTGATTATTGATGCCTTGCGCTATAACAAACACCCAAGCCATTTTTCGCTTGCTGAAACGTTGGAGGTGATTGCTGATGTCAAACCCAAGCGCGCCATTATCACCAATATGCACATTGATCTCGACTATGAGACGTTGCGGCGTGAATTGCCTGAATTCGTTGAGCCAGCCTATGATGGCATGACAGTGGAGATGAAGACAGTTGGCTAAGCGATTGATGGGGCCAAGCTTTAGCCTCTAACAAACATAGATATTGTTATGCCAAAATATTCCATAATATATATTATGCGAATGAAAGATTGAGTGATGGATGTGTCTGATCCGACTAAAATGAACCCTCGGGATATTGCCACCCTGCGCACCATTATGGAGGCTTTACGCAAACCGATTACGGGTTGCCCTTGGGATCTGGAGCAGAATTTCGAGACCATAGCGCCTTACACCATCGAAGAAGCATATGAGGTGGCGGATGCTATCGAGCGCGGATCTATGCCTGACCTCTGCGACGAATTGGGTGATCTTTTGTTGCAACCAATTTATCATGCTCAGATGGCGGCTGAGGCTGGTCACTTCACCTTTGACGACGTGATTGAGGCGGTGGTGACCAAAATGATCCGCCGCCACCCGCATGTGTTTGGCGATGATGTGGCCAAAACCGCCGGCGTTGGCAAAGGCTTTTGGGAAGAAAACAAAGCCAAAGAGCGCGCTGCCAAGGGCGAGCCCAAAAAGGCCACGTTGGAAGGCATTGCCTTGGCCCTGCCCGGACTTACCCGAGCCGTTAAGCTTCAATCTAAAGCCGCTAGGGTTGGGTTTGATTGGCCATCGGTCGAGAATGTCTATGATAAAGTTGCTGAAGAAATTGCCGAATTTCGTGATGCCCCAGCCGATAAAAAAGCAGAAGAGTTTGGCGATTTGTTGTTTGCTTTGGCTAATGTGGCGCGACATCTGGGAATTGACCCTGAAGCTGCTGTACGTGGCACCAATGCCAAATTTGAGCGGCGTTTTGCATTTATCGAAGCAGAGCTTTCAAAACTCGGCAAAGAGCCAAAACAATCAAATTTAGAAGAAATGGATGCGCTTTGGGATATGGCCAAAATAGCCGAGCGCTAAGGATGCAGTTTTTCGCCTCTGGCCAACATGGCTACAAAATCTTGAATTTTTTTGGCGCGTGTTTCGGCCCGTTTCACATTGCCGATGCGATAGAGAATGGCAAAGCGGTTTTGGCGATCCAACGTTTTGAAATGGGCAGCGGCTTTGGGGTTGGCTTCGAGCGCCTTTTGCAAATCATCTGGAACCTCGATGCTGGCAGACCCCGCATAGGCTTTATCCCAAGACCCATTCGCTTTGGCTTTTTCGATTTCGTTAAGCCCAGCAGCACGCATTTTGCCCTGCTCTATCAATTCTTCGGCTTTCTTGCGGTTGATCAGCGACCACGGGCTGGATGGTTTGCGCGGCGTAAAACGTTGCAAAAAATGTTCATCTGAGTCTGTTTGCTTCACTCCGTCGATCCAGCCCCAACAGAGGGCAACGGTTAGAGCTTGCTGATAGTTGAGTGTTTGTAGTTCGGCGGATTTTTTAGATAAGCGGAGCCAGATTTCTTTTTCGATATGGCTGTTTTTGGCGAGCCACTTTTCAAATGCGTCTGGCGTTGCGAACAAGAACGCCTCACTCATTCATCAAATCCAAAACTTTGCGGATGGTGTTCATATTGCGCGCGGTGCCCTGTTCGGCCCCGGCAATTTTTAGTTTCGATTTGCCCATTCCGGTTGGATAATAAACGTGAAGCGCTTTATCTCGCACAGCGATCAATTCGTCTGTGTGGTGGTTTGCCTTAAAACCAATATGATGTGGTGGCGTTTCATCGAGCAAAATGACCAAATGTTTGTTTGCCTCAACATTTGGAAATGGATTTTCATGGATCAGCGTTGAAAGTTCATCGGCCGTGCGTATGAAAACGGGAATGGGCTTGCCGAGATATTTTTCAACTTCCGCAGCCAATAGGGTGCGTACTTTTGTTTCGCCCTGCTCTGATTCAAAAACAATATTGCCGCTGGCGATATAGGTTTTCACATTTTTGAAGCCGAGTGCCGCACACATCAGTTTAACGTCTGACATGGGAAGCGTGCCGGTTCCGCCAACATTCACGGCCCTTAGAAACGCCGCATAACAGGGCATTATTTCTTGATCGCCATGGCATTGCCGAATTTTGATTGGGCTTGACCTGCGGTGTCATCATCAAGACGCAATGTCAGTTGGGTTCTGCCGTCATCAAAAACTTTTCGATCAATAACTTCGCCGCGCTGATGGGCCCAAGCAATGCCTTTGCCATCTGAAGGATCGAGAGTAATTTCATAAAGTTTACTGGATTTCGCCAGCCGCAGTTCCACCAAATCAAGCAAATGGGCAATACCTTCGCCTGAAAGCGAAGACACCAACGCCACATCGGCGCGCCGTTCGGCTTTGGCCAACATTGCGTCCCTGCCCGCGCTGTCGAGCAAATCTGATTTATTCCAAACTTCAATGATGTGGCCACGCTTTTCTTCAGAAAGGCCTAGTTCGGCCAAAACCAAATTCACATCATGGGCCTGTGCCTCAGTTTCATCATGTGAAATATCGCGCACGTGCAAAACAATATCGGCAGAAAGTACTTCTTCCAGTGTCGCTCTGAATGACGCAATCAAACCTGTCGGCAATTCTGAGATAAAGCCCACTGTGTCAGATACTATAATTTGCCTGCCACTTTCCATGGTGATGTTGCGCATGGTTGGATCAAGCGTGGCGAACAGCAAATCCTTTGCAAACACGTTGGCATTTGTGAGTTTGTTGAACAGAGTTGATTTGCCAGCGTTCGTATAGCCAACAAGCGCCACGATTGGGTATGGCACACGCTCTCTGCCTTTGCGGTGCAGATCACGGGTGCGAACAACTGTTTCAAGCTCGCCTTCAATTTTACTAATACGCTCTTCAATCAGGCGTCTGTCCATTTCAAGCTGGCTTTCGCCAGGGCCGCCCAAAAAGCCAAAGCCGCCGCGTTGGCGTTCAAGATGGGTCCAAGAGCGCACGAGCCGCGATTTTTGGTATTGCAAATGCGCTAGTTCAACTTGCAATGCGCCTTCTTTGGTGGTGGCACGACGGCCAAAAATTTCTAAAATAAGGCCTGTGCGGTCAAGCACTTTGCAGCCCCACGCAGTTTCAAGATTGCGTTGTTGGATGGGCGAAAGTTGTGCGTTGACAACAACCAGCTCAGCTTCGGTCTCTTTCACCACTTCAGCTATTTCTGCTACTTTGCCAGTGCCGATATAGGTTCCGGGTTTTGGTGCCACCAAAGGCGCAATGATCGAGCGTTCGATCTCAAGATCAATCGCATCGGCTAAGCCCATGGCTTCAGCTAATTTTGATGCGGCGGTTCGATCCCAAGCGCTTTTGGCTTTGTTGGATTTTCGCTCGACATGCAGAACGATGGCGCGCGTGGCCTCTGGGCCCTCTTTCTGGAAATCAACGCCAGTGCCGGAAACTTTAATTTTCACTATTGGTGCTGCTCATCATCAAACAAACTTATAGGGGCGCCCGGCATAATGGTGGAAATAGCATGTTTATAAACCAGTTGTGAAACGCCATCACGACGCAGCAACATGCTGAAATTATCAAACCAGGTGATAATTCCTTGAAGTTTTACACCGTTGACCAGAAACACTGTAACCGGAACTTTAGATTTCCGAACGTGATTGAGGAAAGTGTCTTGTAAGTTTTGTTGTTTTTCTTGCGCCATGATTGATCCATTGTTTTTGATTTGCGCTGCAGTGCAAAAAGACACTAGCAGATTTGTTTGTTTTGGCGAAATTCTATTCCGTAACGTCGTCAGATTCCTTTGTGGTTAGGCCTATCATCTTGATTTTACGATGCAAAGCCGATCTTTCCATTCCTATGAAGATTGCAGTGCGTGAAATGTTCCCGCTAAATCGTGACAATTGTGCGGCAATATAGTCGCGTTCAAACATATCGCGTGCATCGCGCAAAGGCAGGCTTAACAATCGGTCATGCATAACGCCGCCATTTACTGCCGGCGTCTCTGCTGCCACGTGGGCGGCGGAGATTTCATCGGCCTGCTCGCCTGAGGCTAAAATCATCACTCGCTCTACATTGTTTCTCAATTCGCGCACATTGCCCGGCCACTCACGGGTTTGCAGAACAGCGATTGCATCTGACGAAAATTTTCTCTGGGGTTGCCCTGAAGCTGAGGCATAAGACTTGGCAAAAAACTCAATCAGTTCTGGAATATCTTCACGGCGGTCGCCCAGAGGCGGCACTGCAATCGGAACAACGCCCAATCTGTGATAAAGATCTTCTCTGAATTTTTGTGCAATGATGAGAGACGGAAGATCGCGTGATGTTGATGTGATAATACGAACGTCGACCTTTACTTTTTTTGAGCCACCCAATCTTTGGAAAGTTTGCTCCACCAACACGCGCAAAACCTTGCCTTGTGTTTCAATGGGCATATCGGAAATTTCGTCAATGAACAAAGTGCCGCCGTGCGCCTCTTCTAATGCGCCAATGCGGGTGGGCGTTTCATCTTTAGTTTCGACGCCAAATAGTTCTTCTTCCATGCGTTCTGGCGCCATACTTGCGCCGTTGAGAACAACGAAGGCACGATCAGCGCGTTGGGATGCGCCATGCAATGCGCGCGCGGTTAGTTCCTTGCCGCTGCCCATGGGGCCGGTAATCAAAACACGGCTGTTGGTGGGAGCGATTTTTTTAATGGCTGACCGCAATTGACGCATCGCTGCGGATTGGCCCAGCAACTCAAGATCAAGGCCCGCCCTGCCCTTTAAATCTTCGTTTTCACGTTTCAACCTTGAAGTTTCCAAGGCCCTGTTGACAACTAAAATCAAGCGATCAGCGTTGAATGGTTTTTCTACATATTCATAAGCGCCGCGCTTGATGGCAGCGACAGCGGTTTCAATATTGCCATGGCCAGAAATAATGACAATTGGCAGCGTGGGGTGAAGCTGTTTTATTTCAAGCAAAAGGTCGAGCCCATCAAGTTTGGAGCCCTGCAGCCAAATATCAAGAATCATCATCGATGGCTTGCGCAAAGCCACCTCGGCCAAGGCTGCATCTGAATTATGCGCCAAGCGTGTTTCAAACCCTTCGTCTTGCAAGATGCCGGCCGTGAGTTCACGGATATCGGCTTCGTCATCGACGATCAGAATGTCAGCAGCCATTATGCTTTTTCCATATGTAGTTCAAATTGAGACGCAAATTCGAGTGTGACAGTGGCGCCTTGCCCGCTGGCAGAATCGATCAAACGAAGTTTGCCGCCATGTTCTTCCATAATCCTTTTTACGATTGCCAAGCCGAGGCCGGTTCCTTTTTCACGGGTTGTCATATAAGGCTCAGCCAATCGGTTGCGGTTTTCAGCGGGCAAGCCGATGCCATTATCGGTGACTGTTAATATCGGGCAATCTTCGCTCATGCCAGTTTGGATTGTTATCAAACCGCGCTGCGATTGATCAACACGTGCCTCAATGGCTTCACGTGCATTTTTTACCAAATTCGTAATCGCCTGAGACAAAAGTCTGCGGTCAAATGGAAAAACCAAAGCGGGTTGGGAAAGCTCTAATTCGATATCAATATCTGATGCAGAAACGCGCTGAAGCACTGTGGCCTCTCTGACCAAATCATTCAAATTATTGGGTTCGGGAACGGCGGAAGGCATGCGGGCGAACGATGAAAATTCGTCTACAATTCGGCCCAAATCGCCGACTTGCCGGATGATGGTGTCAGTGCATTGTTCGAAAACATGTTTGTCTGTGGTGATTTCTTTTAGATATTTGCGCTTCAAGCGTTCTGCCGATAGTTGAATTGGTGTCAGCGGATTTTTGATTTCATGGGCGATACGCCGCGCAATATCCGACCATGCCGAATTTCGTTGGGCAGATACAAGTTGCGTGATGTCATCAAATGTCAAAACATGGCCGTGTTCAGTTTGGCCACCCAATTCTGTGGTGATGCGAACGATGAAAGATACATCCAGCCCTTTTATTTTCATATCCACTTGCCCATCCGCAGAGCCATTTGGCCGTGAAAGTGCAAGTTGATAGAGTTCATTGAATTCTGGTAGTGCTTTATCGAGCGCCAGCCCCATAACCTCTACGTCTGAACGCCCAAGATGAGAAAGTGCCGAACGATTGACCAGAGAGATTTGTTGATTTGCAGCGATGCCAACAACGCCGGCGCTGACACCTTCGAGCATGGCCTCAGTAAACCTCCGCCGCTCATCAAGTTGTTCATTGGTTTTTACCAATTGGTCGCGGCTTGAAGCAATCTGATCTGTCATCAAGTTAAATGTGCGAGACAGAGTTTGCAGGTCTCCGGGCCCATCAATCACTTTCACCTTGGCATTAAAATCTCCGCGAGCCACATCCCTTGACGCATTAAGCAAACGCACAACGGGAGCAACCAGCCGATCTGAAAACCACATGCCAGCCCAAATGGCAGCGAGCAGAAATATCAGTGCAACAAGTGTGTAGACCAATCCGAAAGTCAGTTGAACACCCACCCGTTGTTTCTGCAAAAGATCATATTCAGCTTTTGCATCGCGCGTTTTTGTCAATTGGTCGATGACTGTGGGAGAAACCAATCGATATATATAGAGATAGTCTGAAGGATAGCCCTGTAGTTTCATCAGTGCACGGATTAAGTTGCCACCACGGCCTGGGGGCAGCAAAACAATGTCGCCCTTTTCGGCTTGGGCAATTGCTTCATCTGAGGGCGCTATGAATTTTACGGAATCATTAGCGGTAACGTTCGCTTCCACCCTTTTTGTTGTGGTATCAAAAACAAAAATGCCAGCCAGGTTGCGCAACGCTTCATGGCGGGCGATGCGGCGCAGATATGTTGGCCTATCATTGTTAAAATCAGGCAGTTGTTGCACCAGGTCAGTTGCAATATTGGCAAGATCGTTGCGCGTTGCTTCTGACGCGTTGGTTAAATAGGCATCTGCCACGGTTGAGGCGGTTTCGACGATGGCGCGCGTTCTGTCTGAAAACCAACTATCCAAGCCACGGTTGAGAGTGACGCCGGCAAAAGCCGCAACCAACAATGCTGGCACAATGGCAACAACACTGAACAACGACACCAATCGAATATGCAGCCCAGCACCGGCAGTTCCTTTTTTGCGTTCCCAAAACAAATGCAAAACCTGAACGATGATCATAATGATCATCATCAAAACAATCACGCCGTTTGCATAAAGCATGTTGCTGATATTATCGCTTGATGGCTTTATCGGCGTTACACCTGTTAGCAAAAGGAAGGTGGCAAAGCCTATGATCGTGCCGATCGCCACCAAGGCAACGGCGGCCCAACCCGACAAAGCGCGCAGGCGTTTAGAAATCATAATATCGGCTGGTTTCAACATGCGCCCATTATGCCCATAACTGTGGCAAAAATCCAACAGTTAGTGATGCAAATATATCACGCACGTTTTCGCTTTATTCCTGAGCGAAACCTCTTATCATATTGATATTATGTTGTTTTATCTTTGAACGCAGGGTGTTTCGGTTAATCCCCAAAACATCCGCCGATTTCAGTTGATTGCCCCTGGTTGCAGAAAGAACCGCGCGAATGAGTGGTGGTTCCACCTCTTCCAGAATGCGTTCATAGAGGCCATCGGGCGGAAGTTTGTTGCCGAACCCTGTAAAATATTTGGCAAAATAGCCTTCCATAAACTCGTGAATGGTATCGACGTCATTATTGTTTGCTTCAGATTTGGCCTGCAAAACAATCTGGCCTGATAGCTCATGTTCAACGGATGCAACGTTGATAACATCATCAATTTCCATGGCGATCAACCGTTTGATCATATTTTCCAGTTCACGCACATTGCCCAGCCAACGATGCGATCGCAGCTTCTCAATTGCTTCAGGGGTAATATCTTTCGCGGGCAAACCATCTTTGGTTGCTGTGACCAAAAAATGTTTCACAAGGTCAGGGATATCTTCAGTTCTTTCGCGAAGCGGTGGCAAGCGCACAGGAACAACGTTCAAACGGAAGAACAAATCTTCGCGGAAAAGGCCTTGCGCAATCAGTTGGCGCAAATCTCGATGTGTTGCTGTTATAATGCGAACATTGGCGCGAATGGGCGCGTTGCCGCCAACGCTGGTGAATTCGCCTTGTTGAAGAACGCGCAACAGGCGAGTTTGTGCTTCAAGAGGCATGTCGCCAATTTCGTCCAGAAAAAGTGTTCCGCCTTCAGCTTGTTCAAACCTGCCCGGCATGCGCGATGATGCGCCTGTGAAGGCACCCTTTTCGTGGCCAAAAAGTTCTGATTCAATCAATTCGCGCGGAATGGCTGCCATGTTCACAGCAACAAAAGGCCCGCGCTTGCGCTTGCCAAAATCATGCAATGCCCTTGCGACGAGTTCCTTGCCCGTGCCGCTTTCGCCGATGATTGTTACTGTCAGATCAGTCAGTGTCAGACGTGCGATCACGCGATAGATTTCTTGCATCGCAGCTGAACGGCCGATAATGGGCAGATGTTCGGCCCTCTCCTCTGACCTGATGGGCGGGGATTTGTTGGCTTGCTCTAAGGCTCGAGACACTGCTTGCAGCAAAACATTCAGATCGAAAGGCTTTGGCAAATAATCATAAGCGCCAAGCTCGGTTGCACGGATGGCTGTCATGATTGTGTTTTGCGCGCTCATTACAATAATGGGCATTTTCGGCCGCAGCTTTTTAATGCGGGGCATCATTTCAAAAGCATTTTCATCAGGTAAAATTACATCGGTGATTACAATGTCACCCTGCCCCTCTGCCACCCAGCGCCACAAGGCAGTTGCTGTTGCAGTAGAACGCACTGAATATCCGGCGCGCGTCAGAGCCTGCGTAAGAACGGTGCGAATGGCACTATCATCATCAGCTAAAAGTACAGTTTTTGCAGACATAACGTATTATTCCTCGTTCTGTTTTTGGAGCGGCAACAGCACACGAAATGTTGTGCCACGCGGCCGATCAATGCATTCAACAACGCCACCATGGTCGCGCACAATTTTAGCAACCAACGCAAGACCAAGGCCCTTGCCTTGGGTTTTTGACGTTATAAAGGGATCGAAAATATGGGGCCTGATGTCGTCACTCACACCCGGGCCATCATCATGCACACACACTTCCAGTGGCAATGAAACGCGTTCGGAATTTCCGGGCACTGAAAGCTTCATGCCCGGCCTGAACGCTGTGGTTAGATGAATTTCGCCGCCGTTTGGCGTCATCGCTTCAACCGCGTTTTTGGCAAGGTTTAGAAACACCTGCACCAATTGGTCGTGATTGCCGCTGACAGGCGGCAAAGACGGATCATAATCCTCACGTAGAACGATGCCGTTGTCTGAGCCGAATTCAATGAGCTGCTTCACCCGATCAAGCACCACGTGGATATTGATGGGTTTTTTCTCCAATGGCCGTTCATCTGAAAATACTTCCATCTGATCGACCAAATTGCGAATGCGTTCTGTTTCATCACAAATCAAGCGAGCCAAAGCACGATCGGATTCATCGAGCGAAGGTTCAAGCAATTGTGCAGCGCCACGGATGCCAGACAGTGGATTTTTGATTTCGTGGGCCAACATTGTAGCCATGCTGGATACAGAACGCGCAGCGCCCCTGTGAGATAACTGCAGATCAAATTTTTGGGCCATAGACCTGCGCAACAACATAACCATGACTTGGCCATCTGAATCGGCAATGCATGTTGTTTGAAGGTCTATAACTCTTTCTCCGCCGAAGCGGGGTGTTCCGATTGCGATGGCATATTCGTTGACCACGCCATTTTCCAATCGCACTTTATCAACCGCTTCAACAACTGGGCTGCCGAAGGAAACCAAATCTGCCAACTTATGTTTTTGCAATGCAGAAACACTGGTTTGAAAAAAATCTTCGCAAGCTCCATTTGCCAAAACAATTGCATTGTTTTCATTCAAGATGAAAAGCGGATTGGGCAAGGCTTCAAAAATAGCGCGCATATCGGGCAATGTATTGTTCACGCTGCAAGACTTTCGTGTTGAGCGCACAGGTGAAACAGGTCTGCGATCGAGGTTGAGACTTTACTGTTATTTGCTTCTGAAAGCAGGCTGCCGCGCAGCTGGATAAGCTTTGCTTCGTCGAAATAGCCCTGTTTGAACAAACGTAGAATTGTCCAACCAAGGTGTTTGCGGAATGTTTTGTTACCCAATTCAGCACCATAAAGCTGAAGTGTTTCTTGCTGCTGGTTCAAAATTATGTCTGTGGTTTTTGCCAAGTTTGGTTGCGCTTGGCCTGTGCCTGGTTTCAGCCCTTCGGCAATGAAGCCAGGCCACCAGGGTCTGCCGTAGGCGGCCCTGCCGATCATTACGCCGTCTGCACCAGAAAGAGTCATCATCGTGCGGGCGTCTTCAACCGAGTCACAGTCGCCATTGGCAATGAGCGGAATTTTGATCTGTTCGCGAACGGCACGAATGGCTTTCCAATCTGCTTTGCCAGTATAGAATTGGCACCGCGTTCTGCCATGCACTGTTATCAATGCAATTCCGGCTGCTTGCGCACGTTTTGCAAGTTCTGGAGCGTTTTGGGTTCTATCATCCCAACCCAATCGCATTTTGAGCGTCACTGGAATTTGGACAGCAGCGATTGTGGCCTCAATCAAAGTCAGCGCGTGATCCAGATTGCGCATCAGCGCTGAACCAGAAAGACCGCCTGTCACCTGGCGGGCCGGACACCCCATATTGATATCTATAATATCCGCCCCAAGGCCTTGGGCAACTTTGGCACCTTCGGTCATCCAATGGGCTTCACGGCCAGCAAGTTGAATAACAAATGGCGTGATTTTTTTTGCACCCTTGGCACGGCGCACCATATCCTTGCGTTGGTGCACCAATTCTTCGCTGGCGACCATTTCTGAAACGACCAGCCCCGCACCCGCATGATGCGCTGCCTGACGAAATGGTTCATCTGTCACGCCAGACATCGGCGCCAAGAACACATTGTTCTTCGTCATTATATCGCCGATTGTTATGCTCATTAAATAGGCACCGAAGTTTGCAGATTAAATATTACGCAATGTTACGCTGCAGTGCAGCAGGGTCAAGTAAATTCTTCTGGCCCATTTGATTTTTTATAAAGCTGCTTTAAGGCTTGAAAAATGAAAGTGGCAGCAGTGATTGTGGCGGGCGGCACGGGAACGCGCGCTGGTGGCGACAAACCCAAACAATACCAGCTCATTGGTGGCAAGCCTGCCATTTGGTGGACTTTACGCGCTTTTTTGACGCATCCATTGATCAACCACGTGCAAGTTGTTTTAGGGCACGATCATCAAAGTGAATTTGCCGACGCGACACTTGATTTGGCCTTACCGGAACCCGTGGTTGGCGGAAGTTCAAGGCAAGAATCTTGCCGCATCGGGGTGGAAGCGTGTCATTCATCTGAGCCAGATTTTGTTTTAATCCACGATGCTGCGCGGCCATTTATTTCGCATAATGCGATTGATTCAGTTTTGGCGGGGTTGAGAATTGCTGATGCTGTGATCCCTGGGATTGCAGTTGCAGATACGCTGAAGTTTGCGCCAAATGGTATTATTTCTCGCACAATTGATCGGGCTTCACTTTATGCTGTGCAAACGCCGCAAGGATTTCACTATCAAAAAATTCTCGCTGCACATCGCGCCGCTGCTCGTGACAACCAGTTGGGGCTCACAGATGATGCAGCCGTGGCCGAATATTCTGGCATGAAGGTGCATATTGTGAACGGCGATCCGAGAAATCAAAAATTGACCACACACGTGGATATTGCACTGGCGAATGAAAAGCTAACGCAACAAAAATTTCTAGAACTGCCAGACGTTCGTGTTGGTCAAGGCATTGATTTTCATGTTTTCGAAAAGGGCAAAAGTGTTCGGCTGTGTGGCGTGGATGTTCCGCACGCTTTCAAATTAAAAGGCCATTCAGATGCAGACGTTGTTTTACATGCGCTGACGGATGCAATTTTAGGCACAATTGGCGAAGGTGATATTGGCACACATTTTCCACCGAGTGATATGCAGTGGAAGAATGTTCAATCAAAAATATTCGTCGAAAAGGCTGTGGCTTTATTGCTCGCCAAAGGTGGCATTGTTGCAAATGTTGATATTAGTATCTTAGCTGAAGCGCCAAAGATCAGCCCGCATATTGGTGCCATGAAAGCCTTTTTAACTCCACTGCTCGGTGTTCCTATTGATCGCATCGCAATTAAAGCGACGACCACTGAGAAAATGGGAGCCATTGGCCGAAAAGAGGGTATGGCAGCCTTGGCGGTTGTCACAGTTCGGTTGCCGGCATGAGCATTGCAACCCAAGTGTTTGAACAGCTTTTAAAACATGGACACTTATTGGTGACAGCCGAAAGCTGCACTGGCGGCATGGTTGCTGCGGCGATTACAGATATCGCCGGCTCTTCTGCGGTTTTTGATCGCGGCTTTGTAACCTACTCCAATGCGGCCAAACATCAGATGTTGGGTGTGTCCAATGTTTTGCTTGAAACACATGGCGCAGTTTCTGAAGCCGTTGCCAAAGCGATGGCGCAGGGAGCTTTGAAACATTCAAACGCAACGATTGCGATTTCAATTACAGGCATTGCGGGGCCTTCGGGTGGCACTGAAACAAAGCCTGTTGGATTGGTGCATTTTTGCTGTTCAACGTTAAAACACGGTGACAAGCATGAACGTAAAGTTTTCTCTGGTGATC
>JAYWFC010000165.1:0-3027 GCA_043778995.1 Aestuariivirga sp. | reverse complement strand
GTCCAGCGAAATGAAAACCAGCCATTGCGAACAATCAAAGCATGTTTGCCATTGGCAAACTGGCGGGCCACAGCCTCCATGGCATAGCTGCCACCGCCGGGCACAAGTGCCACAGCATCGGCACTATAGACCTCTTTTAACATCACAGAGATGTCGCGCATTACGCCTTGGAATTTGACCGACATGTGATTGAGTGAGCGGTCTGTGAACACCACCGAAAACTCTTGCAAGCCATCAGGGTCAACATTGGGCAGAAGTCCGGGCATAAAAGTCTCCAAAAAAACCAACTATGGCAAAGATTTTTGTGCCGTCAATTGATTTGAGGTTTATTTTTTCCTGCTGGTTTTCTTCATGCTCGATATAGAACGCCTCGAAATCACCAAGCGAAATCTCTTGTTTAAATGAACGCTTCCACAATTTTGGGGCGGCTTAGCATATAGGCATCGCACACCATTTGCAGCGGCCGCACATCTGTGTCGCTTTTGCCGGTTTTCAGCAATTCGGCAAAGCGGGCATAAATCATCTCATATTCTTCCATCGGCGCTTCCATAATGGTCTGGCCGTTGATTTCTAAAATCGTTCCGCCTTTTTTCAGATAAAGCGCATTGCCATCTTCGGTGGCGATTTGAATTTCCCATGTTTGCTCGCCCGTTTGACGCCAATCAAAATCGGCGCTCAAATCGGCCTTACGGCCATCGGCATATTTAAAGTTGATTTGCGCGGCAATGGGCGTGGCCTTGTTGGCGGGCACTTCAATTGTCGCATCGGCCACATAAAACGGTTCGGGCATGATCTTCGTCACAATTGAAAGCGCGTTGATGCCCGGATCAAACACGCCAAAGCCGCCCGGTTCCCAAATCCATTCTTGATTAGGGTGCCAACGCCGCACATCTTCGCGCCATGTTACTTTCAACGTGGAAACGCGGCGGCCCGTTAAAAACGCTTTGGCTTGATCAACCGCCTGATTATAGCGCGAATGCCAGGTGGCGTAGAGCACGCGCTTTTTGGCCAAGGCATAATGCATCATGGCAAACATTTCACCCAGCGTGGGCGTTGGCGGCTTTTCGATTAACACATGATAGCCAGCATCAAGCGCCTGTTGCGCCATGGCCAGCCGCACAGATGGCGGCGTGCACAAAGCCACGGCATCAACTGAGATATTACTTTTGATAAGCGTATCAAGCGTTTCAAAACATGGAATATTATCAATTTTTGAATTGCGGCTCACACCGGCCACCAATTCAAATTCAGCATTCTTGGCAATGCAAGGCAAATGTTGGTCATGGGCAATCTTGCCAAGGCCGACGACGGCAATTTTGAAAACCATTTCGAACTCCTATTTCAGTGCTTGATTGAGCGAGCTCAAAAGCTGGTCAACTTCTGCCGCCGTATTATAGTGGGCTAGCCCCACGCGCAACACGCCACCTTGATCCATCAGCCCCATGCGGTTGATGGGTTCCAAAGCATAATTATGACCAGACCAAACGAAAATATTGTCTCCGGCAAAATGCTTGGCCAAGCCTTTGGGGTTCACATTGTCAACAGTGAATGAAACCGTTGGCACACGGCGGTGCATAGCATTGGCCGAAGTTATGCCGCGCACGGTAAGGCCTTTAACTTTGCGCAAACCCTCGATCAATTGCAGGGTTATGCCCTGTTCATAGGCTGCGAGATTTTCCCACGCAGATTTCAATTTTGCTGGGCGGGTTTGGCCTTGGCCAAATTGTTCCAGATATTCAATGGCGCCCAAACAGCCGGCCATGCCTTCATGGCTGAGCGTGCCAGTTTCAAACTTGTCGGGCAGGGCCTCACCCACCGGGCGAACTTTATAGCCAAAGGTTTCCTGCAACAGCGATTTTCGCGCCCACATAATGCCTTGGTGCGGGCCAAACCATTTATAGGCGGATGATAGAACCACATCAGCATTCAGGCTTTGCACATCAATAAAATAATGCGGCGCAAATTGAACAGCGTCGAGATAAACCAAAGCACCCGCGGCTTTGGCTTGTTTGGCAAAGTGGGCCACATCATTCACTGTGCCTGTGCAATTTGAGGCCATGCCCATGGCTAACAATTTGGTTTTGCTGGTCAACACCTTGGTTAAAGCGTCTGCCGGAAATTCATAAGTTTCGGGATCAAAATCAAGCCAGCGCACGACTAGGCCCAAATCATCGGCCAACAACAACCAAGGCGCAACATTTGCATCATGGTCCATGCGGCTTAGAATAATTTCATCGCCCTTTTGGAAGCGTTTGCCCAGGCAGCGCGAAAAATGCAGCGTTAGCGTTGTCATATTTTGGCCGAAGATAATTTCCTCTGGCGTTGAAGCATTATAAAAATCAGCGCATGCTTGGTGGGCATCATGGACGAGTTCACCCGCATCAACAGTTGTTTTAAAATAGCCGCCCAGATTGGCGTTTTTTTGGATCAGGCATTCAACCGTGCGGTCAATAACCTGTTGGGGCACCTGTGTTCCGGCCGGGTTATCGAAATAAATGCGCGGCTTGGTGTTGTCTTGAAGGGCCAAAGCGGGAAACTGGCTGCGCACAGCGTGAACATCAAACGGCTGGTTCAAATTTTTCTCCCTCGGCCCCAAAACTTCGCCCTGCTGTTGCTTGCCTCATCCGTCGTAATCGGGCAAGTGAATGTCGCAGGGTGTTTGAAATTTTTAACCATCCAGCCCTAAGCTTGCTGAATATTTGGTGGAGTTACAAATGAGCGATTCTGGCGATCTTGATCTTAATTCATTGAATGACGAAGAGCTTGTTCAACAAATTCACGACGATCTTTATGATGGTCTGAAAGAAGAGGTTGAACAGGGCGTTCATATTCTTCTTGGCCGCAACTGGTCGCCTTACAAAACTTTGACTGAAGGCCTTGTTGAAGGCATGCGCATTGTGGGTGTTGATTTCCGCGATGGCATTTTGTTTGTGCCCGAAGTGTTGTTGGCCGCCAATTCAATGAAAGCCGGCATGGCAATTTTGCGCCCCTTGTTGATTGCAACAGGTGCGCCGCGCTTGGGCAAAA
>JAYWFC010000164.1:0-20979 GCA_043778995.1 Aestuariivirga sp. | reverse complement strand
TGTCGCTGTTGTTTGCATGGCTGTGTTATTTGGCGGCACCCTGGGCTGTGATAGGGCCTATTCTTTTTGAAGTTTATATTCTGCGGTTTCAGATTTTCCCTGAGGAAAAAGCCATGCATGCCAAGTTTGGCTCTGACTATATTGCCTATTCCAAAAAAGTGCGGCGCTGGATTTAACCGTTCAAAGACAATACTGCTCGCGCAAATATCAGAACAGCCAACACTGCCAGAACCATCAAAACGATTTTGCGAAACAATTCAGGGTCTACCGATTTGAAACTTCTCACCCCAAGCCAAACGCCAGCGAGCAAAGCGGGCAGATAGACAGCGGCACGCCAAAATGTGGCCATTGTCACCAATCCTTGGGCCGATTGATTGACCAGGCCGATCACATCCGTGGCAATAAAAAATGCCACCATGGATGCTCTGCCTGCGATATTTCCGGCAGGCGAAGCAAAATAAAATAAAATAACCGGCGGCCCGCCAATGCCAAATGCACCATTGGACAAGCCTGATGCTGCCCCCACAACAGTAGAAGCAACGGGCCCCGGCATGGATTCTAACGCAAAGCCGCGCCACAAAAGTGCGGTCGCCACCAACACAAATATCGCCAATGCCATTTGAATGGGTGCTGCGGGCAGGTGGGCCAGAAAGTAAACCCCAACAGGTGTGGCCACCAGGCAGCCCAATGTGAGTGGGCCTAATGACTTCCAGTGAATATCCTTCCAAACCGAGGGTAGGAGATTTGCGCTGGCCGCCAATTCCAACATGAAAATCGAAGGCACAATTTCAGCGGGCGTATAGATGAGCGAAAGCGCTGTTATTGACAAAAGCGAAAAGCCAAAACCCGAAAAACCACGAACAATGGCAGCCAGAAAAATGATGACGCAAGCGAGTGCGAGGAGCATCATGGGAAGATAGCTTGTGAATTCGAGTTTAAGATAGCTCCAGAAGCATTCAACTGTTCCGCCACATTGGCCGCACAAAATTCTGCGAGTACCACACGCCGCTCAGGGATGTTTGGAACATATTTCAACTTTCGCAAAATTTGAATACGTTGACATTACTCAACTTTAATATACCCTTCCGTCCTAGGGGAATAAAAAATGGTTGGGCAAATGAAACATTTTTTCGCGGTTGGGTTGTGTTTGATTTCGGCTGGATGCGCTTCTAAGTCGGAAGAGATTTCTCCTAACTTTATTTCGCCAGTTCTCTATCAGAATTATACTTGCCAACAGCTTGGGGCTGAAGCTCAAGCTGTCTCGCAACAAGCTGCAATTGCTACTGGCCAACAAGACAAAATTCATAATGACGATGTTGCAAAAACCACAGTGGGAATTGTGCTGTTCTGGCCAGTATTGCTTTTCAACAAAGGCGACGGCGCAGCAGCAGCAAACCTGGCAAATCTCAAAGGCCAGATGCAGGCTATTCAACAAGCGTCCATCCAAAAGCAATGCGGATTTACATTCCAGCCAACAGCCAAGCCTTAAATTATCGCCATCGCTTCGATAGTTTCTAACTTACCGATGTAGGCGTTCGATCAACGCGCCAGAGGCATATTTTTCCGTCCACTACGTAACACAGCCCTCCATTGCCGAATTGTGAGTGGTCACGCTCGCGCCAAGGGTGTCTATACTGCGACCGTCTTCAAGATTCCCAGGAATAGCGACTATGTTTCGTTTCTTCGAAAACTTCATTGTGCCAACTGCCCGCGACACGCCGGGGGATCCGCCGTCGGGCCTTATCAATTTCTATTGGTTCTTTGTGCGGCAAGCCAAAGGCTTGTTCATTGCGCTTTTTTTGGCAAGCATTTTGGTGGCGGTGGTGGACGCGGCCATCCCTGTTCTCATGGGCCGTTTGGTGCGCTTAGTCAGCGCCAATCATGCAGATGCAGTGTTTACCAATGGCAGCGTTTTGATCTTTGGGTTGATCAGCCTTGTGATTATTATCAAGCCGATTGTGATGACAATTCAAAGCGTCATCCTCAATCAGGCTATTGCGCCGGGCATGACCAACATGGTGCGTTGGCAAAGCCATTGGCATGTGGTGCGCCAAACCCTAACGTTTTTCCAAAATGATTTTGCCGGACGTATCGGTTCGCGTGTATTAGAAATCGGCCACACTTTGCGCGGCTCCGTCGTGTCATTGATCACTGTCGTTTGGTATCTCGCGGCCCTTGGCATCATCACCTCATTTTTCTTGGCAGCCGCAAGCGGGTGGCTTGTTATACCCGTTGCGGGCTGGACGGTTGCCTATGTTGGCTTTCTGGCGCTCACCGTGCCCAAAATTGCCCAAGGTTCCCGCCACATTGCTTACGCTAGGTCTGACATGGTGGGCCGCATTGTAGACAGCTACACCAACATCCTCACGGTTAAATTGTTCGCAAGGCCGGAAGAGGAAGATGATTTCGTTCGCGAGTCGGTTGATATCCACACAGACCGCATGATTAAGCACCATCGCTGGCTTTCAATCTTTTCAATCGGTCTTGCGGTCCTCTCAGGTGGGCTAATCGCTGGAACAACGCTCACCGCGCTGAAGCTTTGGCAGAATGGCTCTATTGGCTTGGACGTCGTTGCCATGGTGCTGCCGATGACGTTGCAGATTTCCGCCACATCATCACGCGTAGCCCAAGAGGTGACGCAAATTTTTGAACAGGTCGGCGTGGTGCATGAAAGCATGGAAACCATTGCAAAGCCTATTGCGCTGGTTGACCAACCCGCTGCACGTCAGCTGAAGGTTTCGAAAGGTGATATCAATTTTGACCATATTTCCTTTCACTATGGCAGATCTGGCGGCGTGATCGAAAATCTGTCGCTGCACATCAAGCCAGGCGAAAGAATTGGACTTGTGGGTCGTTCGGGTGCAGGCAAATCCACACTTGTCAATCTGCTGCTGCGTTTCTATGAACTTGAAAGCGGCAAGATCACCATTGATGGGCAAGATGTTTCTGAATTAACTCAAGCAAGCATCAGGCAGCATGTGTCTGTGGTGACGCAAGACACATCGCTGTTGCACCGTTCGCTGCATGCCAATATTGCATACGGTCGCCGTTCAGCCACGCGCGAAGAGGTGATTGCGGCTGCGCGTGAAGCTCATGCCATTGAATTTATCGAACAGCTAACTGATTGGAAAGGCCGCAGCGGATTTGACGCCCATGTGGGAGAGCGCGGAGTAAAACTTTCTGGCGGCCAACGCCAACGCATTGCCATTGCCCGTGTAATTTTGAAAAACGCACCAATCCTCATTTTAGATGAAGCAACGTCGGCGCTGGATTCTGAAGTTGAAGCTGCAATTCAAACCAGTTTGGAAAAGCTGATGGCGGGCAGGTCCGTGATTGCCATTGCGCACAGGCTATCGACAATTGCCGCCATGGATAGGCTTGTGGTGCTGGATCAGGGCCACATCGTAGAACAAGGCACCCACCATGAATTGCTAACGCTCGGCGGCCATTACGCGCAGCTGTGGAACCGTCAGTCCGGCGGATTCTTGGGTGCTGCCGCCTAAGTTTAAGATGCCAACCAAGACGTAAAATCCGCCATTGCCCGTGAGGTGTAAGCGCGTTTTCTGGCCACTTGTTTATCGGCGTAACTCAAGCGCTTGCCATCAACGCGTTCAATTGCTTCAGGCGGCGGCATCAGCCCGAAGTTAATATTCATCGGTTGGAAAGTTTGCTTGCTTGCGCCATCTGTCATAGCAATGTGCCCGCCCGTAATGTGATTGATCAACGCGCCATGCGCTGTTGTTGCCGGCGGTGGCACAAACGTTTTGCCCGCACTTTGCAAGGCTGCGGCGCGCCCCGCCATCAAGCCCATGGCCGCACTTTCAACATAGCCTTCAACCCCAGTGATTTGGCCAGCAAAGCGCAAACGCGGTTGAGATTTCAAGCGAAGTTGATTGTCTAACAGTTTGGGAGAATTGAGAAAAGTGTTGCGGTGAAGACCACCAAGCCTGGCAAATTCAGCATTCTCTAAACCCGGAATGGCTTGGAAAACTTTAATCTGGTCAGCATATTTCAACTTCGTTTGAAAGCCCACAATGTTATACAAAGTGCCCAGTGCATTGTCTTGGCGCAGTTGCACCACGGCATAGGCCTTCACCGTTGGGTTATGCGCATTGGTCAACCCCATCGGTTTCATCGGCCCGTGGCGCAGGGTTTCTGGCCCACGTTCGGCCATCACTTCAATCGGCAAACACCCATCAAAATATGGCGTGGTTTTTTCAAATTCTTTAAAGTCAGTCTTTTCACCGCTCACCAAAGCCGCAACAAAGGCTTCATATTGGTCTTTATCCAGCGGGCAGTTGATATAGTCTTTACCGGTGCCGCCTGGGCCCACTTTGTCATAGCGCGATTGAAACCACGCCTTATCCATATCAATGGAGTGGCGATAAACAATGGGCGCAATGGCATCAAAAAATGCCAAGCCATCTTCACCTGTTAAAGCGCCAATGGAAGAAGCCAAACTGGCCGACGTTAAAGGCCCCGTGGCGATGATCACATTATCCCATTGGGCTGGCGGAATTGTTTCAACTTCGCCCCGTTCAATGGTAATGTTCGGGTGCTGTGATATCCGCGCGGTTATTGCCGCAGCAAAGCCATCGCGATCAACCGCCAAGGCACCACCCGCTGGCACTTTGTGCTGTTCTGCAACCGCCATGATGAGCGACCCCGCCATGCGCATTTCTTCATGCAACAGGCCAACGGCGTTGTTATCTTTATCGTCACTGCGAAAAGAATTCGAACACACCAATTCAGCAAAATCATCGGTCTTATGAACTTCGGTTTTGGTAAGCCCGCGCATTTCATGCAGGATAACCTGTTGGCCAGCCTCGGCTGCCTGCCACGCGGCCTCTGATCCGGCCATGCCAGCGCCGATAATATGAATAGTGTTTGTCATATTCGCTTCATGCACGTGCGCTAGAAGCTGATCAACCCCCTTGCGATTCAACCTCAGGCAGGCTTTACGTCTGATTATGCTCAACGCTTACGGCATCGCTGAAAATTGTTTGGTCGAACATCCCCATGATGTCGATCCTTCAGTCTTGAAAAAAGCCATTTGGCTCGATCTTGTGTCCCCATCACATGAAGAAGAAAAGCGTGTGGAAGAGGCCTTGGGCTTTGATATTCCAACGCGAAGCGAATTGGCTGAAATTGAAGCCTCCAGCCGCTTGTATCAAGAAAATGATGCAACCTTTATGACGGCAAATCTCATTCGCCGCGGCGATGATGATAGGCCAGAATCCTCTCCTGTAACCTTCATCATAAAAGGCCAACAGTTGATCACGGTGCGTTATCATCACCCACAGGCCTTTCCGGTTTATGTGAAACAGGCTATGCGCCATGTTACAGGAATTTCAGGTTGGGCGGTTTATATCAGCTTGGTTGAAGCAGTGATTGACCGCGCGGCAGACCATCTTGAACGCGTCGGTGCCATTGTTGAAGAAACGTCGAAACAGGTTTTCTCAACATCTTTTCTTCGCAAGGTTGACCCAAAAAAACGCAGGCGAAAATCTGTCAATTTGGAAGCGATGTTAGGCAAAGTTGGCGAAGAGGGCGATTTCACCTCCAAGATGCGAGAAAGCCTCGTCTCCATTTCGCGCATGCTGGCTTTTGCCCAAGCCGTCGTTGACCAAATGAAGCTGACCAAAGAAGTGAAAGACAATAAGGCACGTTTGAAAACGGCCCAGCGCGATATCGCGTCTTTGACAGACCATGCTGGCTTTTTGAACGGCAAGATTTCATTCTTGCTTGATGCTGTGTTGGGTATGATTTCGATTGAGCAAAACGCCATCATCAAAATTTTCACGATCGCATCGGTGGTGTTTCTGCCGCCCACGTTGGTGGCATCGATGTATGGCATGAATTTCAAGGTTATTCCTGAACTCAACTGGGAGTTTGGATATGTCTATGCCTTGGCCCTAATGTTCTTGTCTGCGGTTTTGCCGCTAGCTTATTTTTATCGCAAAGGCTGGTTGTGATGGGCTTTGTTTGGGTGGCCTTGGGTGGTGCCATTGGTTCATCCGCCCGATATGGCGTGAACATTTTGGCACCACGTTTGTTGGGCGAAAGTTTTCCTTGGGCCACGTTTCTTGTGAATATTCTTGGCTGTTTTGTGATGGGCGCCATCACCGCGTTCTTGCGCACTAAAATGCCCGATGATGAGACGTTGCGCTTATTTCTCACCACAGGCTTGATGGGAGGCTTCACTACGTTTTCCGCATTCTCGTTGGATTTTTTCAACTTAATGCAACGCGGCCAAATGCCTTTGGCAATTCTCTATGCGCTTGCCTCTGGCCTATTATCCATCATTGCTGTGATCATTGGTTTTCGATTGTTGGCAGCATGAGCGCGGAAGTAAAACGCTATGAGGTCTCTGCCGATGAAGATGGCATCAGGCTGGACAAATGGTTCAAAATTCATTTTCCGCAAGTGACATTTGCTTACCTGAATAAACTCACGCGAACCGGCCAAGTGCGCATTGGGGCAGGGCGGGCCAAAACCAGCGCGCGCGTTGCCAAGGGCCAAGAGATTCGCGTGCCGCCTTTGGATTTTGATCGCAGGCCGGCAGACGCGCCCAAAGAAGATGTGCCACCTCTCACACCCAAAGAACGCGCGCTGTTCAATTCCATGGTGATTTTTGAAGATCGCGATCTTTATGTGTTGAACAAGCCATCAGGCTTTGCAGTGCAGGGCGGCACTAAAACCAACATCCACTTGGATGGGTTGTTAATGGGGCTTGCCCATGAATTGGGTGAACGGCCGTTGCTGGTTCATCGATTAGATCGCGACACATCAGGCGTTATCGTCATCGCAAAGCGACGCGCGATTGCGGCAAGTTTGGGCAAACTTTTTGCCACGCGTGGTGTTAAAAAAACCTATTGGGCGCTGGTGAAGGGCGTTCCCGAACCGGCTCAAGGCAAGATTGATGTTGCCCTGATCAAGGCCCGCAATGAAGATGGAGACCGGATGCGCGCTTCCAAAAAAGGCGAAGAGGAAGATGAAAAATCAGCCGTCACCCAATATGCCGTTTTGGGCAAAACTGGGGGTATAGCCTGGCTTTCACTAAAACCACTCACAGGCCGCCAACATCAATTGCGTGCCCACACACATCATATTGGGGCGCCCATTTTGGGTGATAATAAATATGGTGGAGATATGGGCCTGCCCGACGGAATTGAAAACCAACTCCACCTTCACGCAAGGCGCATTCAGTTTCCGCACCCCCGTGAAGGTATTGTGGATATTTCAGCACCCTTGCCCACACACATGACAAACAGTTTTAAGATATTTGGTTTTGATGCAGGCCGCTTTGATGAATGATGAAACCGCTGATGAACGCTGGCAGCGTTTAAGCCAAGATCGTGTTGACAGGCCGCTTCCAAAAAAATTCTATAAGCTCGCCCAAGTGGGCGATGATCTTTCGATTCTGCTGGATGGGCGCAGTGTCAAAACGCCATTGAAGGCGAAACTTGTTTTGCCCAATGCGGCCCTTGCCAAAGCAGTGGCCGTGGAATGGAACGCGCAGGAGAAACTCATCAACCCGGCCACAATGCCGCTGACCAAATTGGCCAACACAGCGCTTGATCGGGCAGGGGCTGAACGTGGTTTTGTTGCCGGAGAAGTTGAAAGTTTTGCTGCGAATGATTTGGTGTGTTATCGGGCAGCAGCACCCGAAGCCTTGGTTGAACTTGAAAATCAAAACTGGAACCCGGTGATCGCGTGGGCCAATGCAGCGTTGAATTCAACCTTCAAAACCACTCAAACCATTCAACATGTGGCGCAAGATACCACAACACTTGCCAACATCAAGGCACACGTTGCGGGGCTTGATCATTTCCAACTCACAGCCGTGCATAATCTTACAACACTCACAGGTTCAGCCTTGATTGGCTTCATGCTGCACGCCAAGGCCATTGCGCCAGACAAAGCTTGGGCCGCGGCACATGTGGACGAAGATTTTCAAATCAACCAATGGGGCGAAGATTATGAGGCTGCTCAACGCCGCAAAAATCGCAAGCTTGATTTTGATGCAACAATAGCCTTTCTTAACCTTCTTTGAAAGCTGCCTCATTATGAACAAATCCATGACAAAATTGCTTGCCACAAACCACCCACAACCAATTTCGGGGGATTTTATGAAATCACGTATTCTAATGTCAGTCTTGTTCGCATCAGCTTTAAGCGTTGGTGCCGTGGTGGCAGCGGCTGCACCTGCAGAGCTGGTGAAAGCCTATGAGGCAGGTGTGGCTGGTGCCAAATGTGATTTGAATTTAGACAGCGGCAAATCATCCAAACTTGGCGATGCCGTGCAGCGCTTGGAACAAAAAAGCGGATTGGCTCAAGCTGATCTCGATGCACTGTGGGCCAAAACGCAAGCTGACGCAGATGCTGATAAAGCTGGCTTTTGTGCCAAGGCAGCGCCTCAGATTGATGCTGTGATCAAGGCTGCGAAGTAAGCAGGAGAGCGGGCTAGATCAGCTCGCCCACCAGATCATATTCTTCTGCCTCAACAATTTTCACCTTCACCATATCGCCTTGCTTTAAATTTCCGGCGTTGGGGATGAATACGTTTCCGTCAATCTCGGGCGCGTCCCATTGGCTGCGGGCGATGGCTTCATCGTTTTCAACGTCAATCTCGTCGATCAAAACGTCTATCTCACGGCCCACTTTGCTTTGAAGAATTTCGGCTGAAATTACCTGCTGAGTTTCCATGAACCTGGCATAGCGTTCTGCCTTCACTTCATCGTCGACTTGCGGCAAGCCTGAATCATTGGCTTTGGCGCCAGACACAGGCTCATATTTAAAACAGCCCACACGTTCCAGCCGCGCCTCTTTCATCCAATCCAACAGAAATTCAAAATCAGCATCGGTCTCGCCCGGAAAGCCCACAATGAATGTTGAACGCACGGCAATGTCTGGGCAAATCGAACGCCACTTCACCAAGCGATCCAAAACTTTTTCCTGGTTTGCGGGCCGGCGCATCGCTTTTAATACCGCAGGCGAAGCATGCTGAAATGGGATGTCGAGATAGGGCAGAATTTTGCCCTCTGCCATCAGCGGAATAACATCATCCACATGCGGATAGGGGTAAACATAATGCATGCGCACCCAAGCGCCCAGATCGCCCAGCTCTTTGGCCATATCATAAAACTTGGCACGAACTTCGCGGCCTTTGAATTTCGATTCGGCATATTTAATATCAACGCCATAAGCTGATGTGTCTTGGCTGATGACGAGCAATTCCTTTACGCCAGCCTTCACCAAGCGTTCAGCCTCATACAAAACCGCAGCCATGGGCCTTGATACCAAATCGCCGCGAATGGACGGAATGATGCAGAACGAACACCGGTTGTTGCAGCCTTCAGAAATTTTCAAATATGAATAATGGCGCGGCGTTAAATGCAGCCCTTGGGGAGGCACCAAATCATATTTCGGATCATGTTGCGGCGGCAATGCTGCATGCACAGCACCTACCACTTGTTCATATTGGTGCGGGCCTGTAACCGCCAGAACATTGGGGTGTGATTTTCGAATGGTGTCGGCTTCAATGCCATAACAGCCGGTGACGATAACCTTGCCGTTTTTTTCCATGGCTTCACCAATAGCGGCCAAGCTTTCGGCTTTTGCAGAATCAAGAAAGCCGCAGGTGTTCACAATCACCACATCTGCATCTTCATAGCCGGGCGCTATCTTATAACCTTCCGCGCGAAGCTGAGTGAGGATACGTTCAGAATCAACGAGGTTTTTGGGGCAGCCAAGCTGAACCAAACCAACTTTAGGGACATGTGCGTTCATAAGGCGGGGCTTTAGCCGCTATGCAGATATTTCGCAATTGCCGGATTGAAGTCACATTTGCGCCTTGTCTTCTCCACTAAGTTAGATGAAGTAACTTTAATGAACATTGATGGACGGTGAAACGATGAAGAAAATGATGTCGCTTTTAGCATTGGCAGCAACAATAGTTGTCGCAAATGCGGCGCAGGCCGAAACTCTGGCGTTGAAAGGAAAGTTCCATTGGCTTTTGCTGGCCTCTAGCAAAGATAAAGATCAAGCCATCGGCATTGCGCGCGCTGTTTCATCGATGGCTGATACAATTAAAGTTGTCACCTCTAAAAGTGGATATTTTGGCGTGATAGCAGGGCCTTACGCCTATAAATCAATCAAAGACTTGAAGAAAGCTGATAAAGATAGTCGCATTGGCGATCTGCCCAAGGATGCGGTTTTAACCCAAGGTGCCAATTATATCGAAACTGTATGGCAAGCCCCCTCAACAGCCAATGCGCTTATTCCCTATACACTTGAAAAAACCGCCGAATTTTCTTCGGGTGATTTCAATGTAAAAATCAACGCCCAAAAGCTGGAGCCTGATCACGCCTATACCGTGGTTGATGGCAAAGATGCCACTGGCCCGTTTCATTTCGATATTGGCAAAGATTTGCCGAAAGATGATTTGGCAACAGCCGAAGAATTTTTAGGCATGAACTATCACAATGCCGGCATTGCAAAACTTATTGCCGGTTCACCTTCGCCGCAGGTAGTGGTGACAAATTATTCGGGCGGCGCACATTGCTGCACCACCACCACGTTTATCGTCAAAGAAAAGCCTACGGCTCCATGGTCTCTGATAACCTCGCCAGAGCTTGATGGCGAAGGCTATTGGTTTGAAGATGTGGATGGAGACGGCACGATGGAATTGGTCAGCGTTGATAATCGCTTTCTATATTCATTCGGCTCTTATGCCGGATCATTTGCACCCATCAAAATTCATCAATTGATTGCTGGCAAGATCATGGATTTGTCCACAAATCAGGCCATGCGCGGAAGGCTAGTGCAAGATTTGGCCGGCATGGAATATAGCGCCAACGTTACACCGGAAACCTGGAAGCAGAATGGCTTTTTGGCAGGTTGGGTGGCGAGCAAAATTCGTTTGGGCCAAGGTGATGAGGCTTGGGCATTTTTTATGAAAAACTATGAAAAAGAAAATGGCTTTGGCCCGCAAGAATGCACCAGCGGCCAAAAGGTGGCTGATTGTCCGAATGACAATTTGAAAGCTATTCCCATTCCAAAAGCCTTGGCGGGCTTCTTGCGTGATAATGGCTACACACCTTTGCCCGCAGCCGCGCTGAAGGAATTGAACTAAGCAGGCAAGTCAATCCACCGTTTCAAAGCGATGATTGCCCACACACCTTCTACCACCCCAAAAGGCCAAGCGCCTTGGAGAAAGCCATAAACTGAACCCAAGGCGCAGGCAAAGGCGAAGGCCAACACATACCAGTGTGAACGCTTTTCAAGCGTATAGGTGATGAGCATTAGGGACACTGCCACCAAGCCGAAAAATGTAAGCCGATCCATCATATTTTCTGCACAGGCCCAAACTGTTTCTCAAACGTTGTGAGCAAGGCCTTGTCCAAGTCCTGCATTGTGGCTTGAATGCCAAGATAGGCCAAACTTGTCACGCCATGGTCAGCCACGCCACAAGGTACAATGCCTGCAAAATGTGATAGATCTGGATTAACATTCAAACTTATGCCGTGAAATGCAACGCCCTTGCGCACGCGAATGCCCAATGCCGCAATTTTATCTTCACGGTCACCGCGCTTAACCCATATGCCAACCCGGTCTTCACGCCGCTCACCAACCACGTCAAATTCAGCGAGTGTTGAGATCAACCAATTTTCCAACGCAGCCACATAGGCGCGAACATCGCCCCCGCGCTTGGCCAAGTTTAACATTACATAACAAACCCGTTGGCCTGGCCCATGATAGGTATATTGCCCGCCACGGCCTGTTTCAAAAACCGGAAAACGATTGGGTTCAACAAGGTCTTCACGCTTGGCGCTGGTGCCCGCCGTGTAGATGGGTGGATGTTCCAATAGCCAAACGCGCTCGGGCTCGCTTGCGGCCGCAATCGCCGCTACATGGGCATCCATCGCCGCCACGGCTTCAAGATAGTCGACGGGCGCCAAAGACGTTTGCCAAAGCACCTCATCACTTAATCTTACCAAAGAACGAATATCGCCGCGTGCAACCATTCTGGCCTTTTCCCAAGTTCGACAGATTGATGCAAGCGGTGTTAAAGTCGGTCGATTCTGATGCGCTGGCGGGAGCAAAAGCATGGTTCTGATTGTTCTGTTGGCTTTGATTTTGGGCGTTGTTGCCAACGTGAAAGTGGCAACACTAAACCGCAAATTGGACGATTTGAAAGCCCAACTCTTCCGTGCATCTGCAGGTTTGGCAGAAGCCGTTGAACCCAGCCCCATTGCTCAAGGCAAGCCGGTTTCAAAAAAGAAAGCCTCCAAAACGGTTGCAGCATTGGAAAATGCGCCCGAGGTTTTGAAAGAACCTACCAAAGAAATACCCGCGCCAAAAGTTACACCATCTGCTGCGGCACCATTTTCTAAGAAGCCCGAACGCAACGTTGAGCAGGCCTTGGCTTCACGTTGGTTTGCGTGGATTGGCGGCATTGCAATTGCGATTGGCGGTTTGCTTTTTGTTAAATACGCTTTTGACAACAAGCTCGTTTCACCCACGCTTCAGATTATCGTTGCCTTGTTGGGGGCGGCTATTTTGGTGTTTGCGGGGGAACGTTTACACAGCAAAGCCGCGCCAAGTGATGAAGTGAACTACGTTCCAACCGCTTTGTCTGCGGCAGGCATTGCAATTGCGTTTGCTGCAATTTTTGCAGCCTATGCACTTTATGGTTTGGTTTCACCCGGCACGGCGTTTATTGGGCTGATCTTGGTGGGGCTTGGCGGGCTTGCACTTTCGCTAAGGCAGGGGCCAATGATTGCGGCGCTGGGTTTGGCTGGTTCCTATGTCACGCCAACAATGGTACAAACATCAAGCCCGAACGCGTGGACGTTCTTTCCCTTTTTGTTGATCATCATGGCCGCCAGCTTTGCGGTTTTGCGCAAAAGATCATGGTGGTGGTTGGGTTATGCTTGCATTGCAGGTTCTGCCGCATGGGCAGGGCTTTGGATGCACGGCCCCTTCATCCCCAGTGATGTTTGGCCGGTTGGCCTGTTCAGTTTGGCTTTTGGCGCGCTTTCTTTCGCGGCAATCAAAGGCGTTGAAGCGTTCAAAGAAGGCCAAGGTTCGTTGATTAATCCAACATTGATGAGCCCTGCCTTACAAACCGGTGCGGTTGGAGCAGGGGCGGCCAGTTTCGTTTTGTGCCTGTTGGTGTTCAAGGCCCATCATGCCTTGCCCGCCTTATGGCTTCTTGGCGTTGGCATGGCTGCTATTTCGGCCTTTTCCTGGTCGAGACGCAGTGAAAGTGGCGCCATGTTAGCGGCGGCAGTGCTGACGTGTTTTACGCTTTTCAGTTGGCCCGAAGCTGGCAACATCCATTTTGATATTTTCGACTGGCGTTCAGAAAATCCCGACCAAGGGCTGGCCTGGCGCTTGCTTTACTTAATGTTCTTTGCCGGAATTGCCTTTACGGCTTATGGCCTTGCAGGATTTTTCCTCAAACTTCCAAAGTTGAACTGGGCCATTTTGGCAGCCGCTGCCCCCATTGCATTCTTCGGTGGGGCATGGCTGCAAGTTGATACATTGCTGAATAATTGGGCTTGGGCATCGGTCGCTATGATCACAGCGATTGTGTTGTTGGGTGCAACATATTTGCGCAAAGAAAAATTGGAAGAAGTTGATTCCAATTTGGCGGCGGGCTTGCTGTGTGCCAGCGCCGCAATCGCATTGGTATTTGCTGCCGATCGTATTTGGGAAGGCGTTTGGCTTAGCATTGCAATCGCAGTTTTGGCATTTGGCTTCGCATCACTCACACGTGTTATGCCTGTACGGTTGTTAGGGGCTATTTCAGGCGCACTTGGTTCGCTGGTTGCGGCCCGTTTGTTTGTTTCCCGCGAATTGTGGGCCCCGACAAATGATTTGCCCTTGGGCCAACATTGGCCACTTTATGGCTATGGTATTCCAATCGTATTGTTCCTAATTGCCAGCAGAATTTTAAAATCATCAAACAACCTGCGCGCAACCACGGGGTTGGAAGCCATTAGCCTTGGGCTGGCAATTTCACTTGTGTCACTTGAGTTGCGCAATCTGATTGGCGGCGGCGTCAACCAAGAACATATGACATTGCTTGAACTTTCAACCCACATTTTGGCGTGGATGGGCGCTGCCTTTGGACTGGTTTATCGCCAAAACATCTATTCATCGATTGTATCGCAGTGGGGTTCACGAATTCTGCTGGGCGCAAGCTGCGGGGCGTTGATTTTATTGAGTATGGGTGTTTTCAACCCGATATGGACGGGCGATGTTATTGAAGGCGGCCCAATTTTTAATACGCTTGTATTGGCTTATCTGGCGCCGGTTATAGTCTTGATATTGATCGTGCGCGTGGCACCTGCAGAAGCCTTTGGTCAATGGCGAAACTTGCTCGGTGCGCTGGCGCTGTTGCTGGTGGTGAGTTTTGTAACTTTAGAAGTTAAGCGCTTGTTCCAAGGGCCGCAATTGGTGGCAGAATTTTTGAGTGATGCTGAATCCTATGCCATGTCTGTGGCATGGTTGGTTTTGGCGATTGCTCTGTTCGTTTTAGGACTGCGTTGGGATCGAAAAACTGTGCGCTATGGCGGTTTGGCTGTGATGATTTTGGCACTGCTCAAAACCTTTGGTTATGATCTGTGGCAATTGGGCGGCTTGTGGCAAATTGCCAGCGTGATGGGCATCGGGCTCAGCTTGGTTGGAATGGGATGGCTTTACACGCGCTTTATCAGGCCCGTTGAGAAAGGCGTTGTTTAGCAACAATCTCGACAGCAAAATTAGGAGGTGTAAATGAAATCTTGCAAAGTGATCAAAGGCGGCGAAAGCTTTCAAGGCAAACAAGGTTTGGATTATTTTTCAGGCGTGTCAGCCCAAAGTGCAAACAGTGATGGACTTTGCATGCACATGTTGGTCATGCCGCCCGGCGCCATGGCCAAGGCGCATTATCACGAAAACCATGAAACTGCGATTTACATGCTGGAGGGTGTTAGCGAGTTTCGCCATGGCCCCAATCTGGAATTCACATCACGGGTCGAGCAAGGCGATTATGTATACATCCCGGCAGGCGTTCCACATCAACCCTATAACCCCACCGACAAACCGGCCAAAGCGCTGATTTCCAGAACCGATCCCAACGAGCAGGAAAGCGTCGTCTTGATTTAGTGCCACCCCTTGCCATTTGTAATTGGGCCAGCTAAAGACCACGTTGTTACCACCCCACACGCAGGTGTTGGAACCTCTCGTGGGCAGCGATGCCCCTCATAGAGAACGTTCCTTCCGGTGCCGAATGTCTCGGTCACACCACTTGCGGAGGATTAACCGGAGAAGGACTTATTATGGCTGTGAATTTCACAATGCGTCAGCTTTTGGAAGCTGGCGTTCACTTTGGTCACCAAACACATCGTTGGAACCCGAAAATGGGTTCATATATCTATGGCGTGCGCAATGGCATTCATATTTTAGATTTATCGCAAACTGTTCCCTTGCTGCATAACGCATTGCAATTGGTAACAGACACAGTGGCCAAGGGCGGCCGTGTGTTGTTTGTGGGCACAAAACGTTCAGCTGCTGAACAAGTGGCAGAATCAGCCAAGCGTTCAGCGCAATATTATGTGAATGCACGGTGGTTGGGCGGCATGCTCACCAACTGGAAAACCATTTCAAATTCAATCAAGCATTTGCGCCATATTGATGAAATGATCGCCAAGCAAGGCGTTGGTTTGAAAAAGCGCGAAATGTTGGATATGGCCCGCGAAAAAACTAAGCTTGATAAAGCTTTGGGCGGCATCAAAGACATGGGCGGCACACCTGACCTGTTGTTCGTGATCGACACTAACAAAGAAGCCATTGCGATTAAGGAAGCCAATCGTTTAGGCATTCCAGTTGTGGCTATTATCGACACAAATTCCGATCCCGCTGGCGTGAATTATCCAATCCCAGGCAACGACGACGCCGCGCGCGCTGTGGCCTTGTATTGCGATTTGATTTCGCGTGCTGTGCTTGAAGGCATTGAAAAGTCGCAACATCGTTCGGGTGTTGATACAGGTGCCATGGAAGCGCCGATGATTGAAGAACTTCCAGCGGCTTAATCAAACTATGAATGGGCCTGCATTTTCGCAGGCCCATATTCTTTTTCAAATGAGGGTTCTCAAATGGCTGACATTACCGCTGCTATGGTCAAAGACCTGCGCGAAAAAACTGGCGTAGGCATGATGGATTGCAAGTCTGCACTTGCAGCAAACAATGGCGACATGGAAGCCGCCGTTGATTGGTTGCGCGCAAAAGGCTTGGCAAAAGCTGCCAAAAAATCAACGCGTGTTGCTGCTGAAGGCTTGGTTGGCCTTTGCGTAAAAGGCACAGTTGCCGCGCTGGTTGAAGTGAACTCAGAAACTGACTTTGTGGCCCGCAATGAAAAATTTCAGGTGATGGTTGCCGAAATTTCAAAGTTGGCGATTAATGCACATGGTTCAACCGAAGCGTTGAAAACCATGCATTTCCCCGGCTCGCCCCATGCGGTTGCCGAATATGTGGCTGAAATGGTGGCCACGATTGGTGAAAATATGACTGTGCGCCGCACGGCTGCTTTAAGCGTGAAGGAAGGCGTTGTCGGTTCTTACGTTCATAACCAAATCGCCCCCGGCATGGGCAAAATTGGCGTTATCGTTGCGTTGGAATCTGCTGGCAAGGCTGAAGAGCTGAATGCTTTTGGCCGCCTGTTGGCTATGCATATTGCAGCCACAAACCCAATCGCCTTGGATATGACCTCGGTTCCGGCTGATGTGTTGGCCCGCGAAGCTGCTGTTCTGGAAGAAAAGAACGCTGGCAAACCACCCCAAGTGATGGAAAAAATTGTGGCTTCGGGTCTCAAAACCTATGCCAAGGAAAACTGCCTGCTTGAACAGCCTTATGTTCACGATGGTGCAAAGTCAGTAACACAAGCCGCCTTGGATGCAGCTGCAAAAGCTGGATCTGCCATCAAGATCACCGGTTTTGTGCGCATGCAACTTGGTGAAGGCATTGAAAAAGCTGAAGATGATTTTGCCGCTGAAGTGGCAAAAATGTCGGGCAACTGATTCTTTTCAAAGTTCAAAAAGCCGGGCAGAAATGTCCGGCTTTTTTGTTTTCGATCTCGCCATTTCCAGCGTTCCTGCCTATACCCAAGCAAATTCAAACGAGAGCCCGACCATGCACGATATCAAAGCCATTCGCGAAAACCCCGCCGCATTCGACGCTGGCCTTGCGCGCCGTGGCTTGGCGCCCTTGGCTGATGGTCTGATTGCAACGGATGAAAAACGCCGCGCCCAGATGCAAGCCTTGCAAGAGGCCCAGAGCCGCCGCAACGCGCTTTCAAAAGAAATTGGCGCAGCCATGGGAAAGAAAGACATGGCCTTGGCTGATAGCCTTAAAGCCGAAGTGGCCGGCCTGAAAGATATGCTGATCGCAGGTGAAGAAAATGAAAAAGCGCTCACCAAAGAATTGAACGACGCGCTGGCAACCATCCCTAACATTCCATTGGCCGATGTGCCTGATGGCAAGAACGAACACGACAATGTTGAAGTGCGTGTCTGGGGCCAAAAGCCCAGCTTCGCTTTTGAGCCGCAGCAACATTTCGACATTGGCGAAGGCTTAAAGCTGATGGATTTTGAAGCAGCCGCCAAAATGTCTGGGGCCAGGTTTGTTGTTTTAAAAGGCGCTTTGGCGCGCATGGAACGCGCCATTGCCCAACTGATGCTGGATCTCCACACGGGTGAAGCTGGCTATCAAGAAATCAATCCACCGGTTCTGGTGCGCGACAATGCGATGTTTGGAACCGCCCAATTACCAAAATTCAGAGAAGACCAATTCACCGCAACCAGCATGGGCGTGCGCCAGCGGCTGTTGGAAAAAGCTTTGGAACAGGCAACGCCCGCCCAAAAGATAGACCTTGAAAACAAGGTAATTGGCCATGTTGAATTTGTTCGTCGGGTTCTCAACGAGGCCGATGCCGAAGAAGATTATTGGCTGGTGCCCACGGCCGAAGTGCCGCTTACCAATTTGGTGCGCGAGCAGGTGCTGGATGAAGCGCAACTTCCGATGCGCATGACAGCCTATACGCCCTGCTTTCGCGCAGAGGCTGGCTCTGCGGGCCGAGACACGCGCGGCATGATCCGACAACACCAATTTTCAAAAGTTGAATTGGTGTCAATCTGCACACCAGAGCAATCAGACGCAGAACACGAGCGGATGACGGCTTGTGCAGAAGAAGTTTTAAAGCGCCTTAACTTGTCCTATCGCACGATTGTTCTGTGCACGGGCGATATGGGCTTTGCCAGCCGCAAAACTTATGACATCGAAGTGTGGTTGCCCGGGCAAAATGCATACCGCGAAATTTCATCATGCTCGCAATGTGGAGATTTTCAGGCTCGCCGCATGGATGCCCGCTGCAAGGCGGCAGAAGCCAAGCAAGCGCGTTATGTGCACACCTTAAATGGTTCTGGCCTTGCTGTGGGCCGAACGATGGTTGCCATTCTAGAGAATTATCAAAACGCAGATGGTTCTGTCACAATTCCAGACGCGTTGCGCCCCTATATGGGTGGCCTTACAGTAATAAAAAGGCCAGCATGAAATGAGAATTCTTGTCACCAATGATGATGGCATTCACGGGCCAGGCCTTGCCGTTTTAGAAAAAATTGCCCGCGCCATCAGCGATGATGTGTGGGTTGTGGCACCTGATGTGGAACGATCAGGTGCTGGCCGTTCAATCACCCTTTCTCATCCCCTGCGCTATCGCCACATTGATGGGCGCCATTATGAAGTTTCTGGAACACCTGCTGATTGTGTGGTGATGGCCACGCGCAAAATTATGCCGGGCATGCCAGACCTCATTTTATCCGGCGTGAACCGCGGGCAAAATGTGGCTGATGATGTGACCGTTTCGGGCACGATAGCCGCCGCGATGGAAGGAACGTCACTGGGCATCAAATCCATCGCATTAAGCCAGGTTTTGGGCATTCACGACAATGGCATAACCTATGGTGTAGCAGCAGCACATGGCGAAAAAGTTGTGCGCAAATTGCTTGGCTTTGATTTTGGCGCAGGCAATTTCATGAACGTCAATTTTCCAGATTGTCGGGTCGATGAAGTGGCGGGCATAGACATCACCACTCAAGGCAAACGCGAACAAAATTATATGATCGTGGATGAACGCGCCGATAATCGGGGCAGTTCATATTTCTGGTTAGGATTCACGCGTGAGCGGGGCAACCAAGTTGCTGGCACAGATTTGGCGGCCGTGTTTAACAAGCGCATTTCGGTGACACCACTGCATAGCAATTTAACGCAGCACACACTTTTGGAAAACCTCAAGACGCATTTTGAATAGCGCCTCGATCGACGAAGTTGGTACTATTTTTTGCTAAACTTTAGTTGGCATGGAACTTTCTACACCTTCGAACGTTTCAACCAAGATGTCGTGCACTTGGCATCTGATCATTTTCGCAAGAACATCGAAGGAAATCAAAATGTCGAATGAAAGTCTTCTTGTAATTCTATTGGTCGGTTTGATCGCTGGTTGGTTGGCTGGTCAAATTGTAAGAGGCACCGGTTTCGGTCTTGTCGGAGACCTGATCATCGGCATTTTAGGCGCCTATTTCGGAAGCTGGTTGCTGCCCCGCATTGGAATTCATCTGGGCATGGGCATGTTAGCGGCCATCATAAATGCCACAGTTGGCGCGTTGGTGCTTTTGGCAATCATTAAGCTGGTGCGTGGCGGCGGCTCGGGTGGTTGGCGGCGAAATTATTGAACCAATCGCGCGAACGAATGAATTGCAGACCGATCGATAAGTTCAACACCATGACATTCATTCGCGTATTCTTTTTCATTTTGGCAAGTGCTGGCCTTAGCGCGCCCAGCCTTGCCGGCTCGCATCAAATCACCAATTTTTTTCGAAAAATCGATCACCAATTATGCGGTACTTTCAAAAGTTTGAAGTGTCGAAATCATCAACACCACAAGTCGGTTGTGGCGAAAGCCAAACCAACCCCGCCGACAAAAATGGCCTTGCCTGCACTAGCGCTAATGCCAGTTCCTCAACCTGCCATCAGCGTTGTTAAACCCATTCCAAGGCCAACGCTAAAGCCTGATCGCCCCGCACAAATTGCTGTTCCCGTATCTGTTCCCATTGTTGTGCAGCATTTGAAGCCAGAAACGCTGCCAAGCGTTGCCCCTGTGGTGCCTGTGATCATACCAACACCACCGCCAGCGCCCGTAACAACGCCGCCCCAACGCGACATCGAATGCCTTGCTGCGCTTAAAGCCAAAGGCGTTGATTTTGCAATGGTGCCGCAACCTGCCGGGTTGCCCAGTTGCGTTGTGGTCGAGCCTGTACAGCTCATATCAATTCGAACCGACGGTCTCGTGGTGCAGTTGCCAGATCATCCCATTCTTAACTGTGCCTTTGCCTTGCATTTCGCATCTTGGCTTCAGGAACTTGGCGGCCCTGCTGCCACTGCAAAAGAAGGTTTTGCGCTAACATCATTTTTTACTGGCCCTGGCTATCAATGCCGTGGTCGCAATGGCGACAGTTCTGCCAAAATCAGCGAACATGGTAGCGGCAACGCGGTGGACATTGAACGATTGAAATTTTCCGATGGCCGCATGTTTCTGGTGCATGATGCTATTGATCCACAATCACCGGCGTTTGAAACTTTAAAGGCAATCCGCGCGTCGGCTTGCACAAGGTTCACGACGGTTTTGGGCCCCGGTGCCAACGCTGCCCACAGTGAGCATTTTCACTTTGATTTGGGTGTTCACGGAAAATCTGGCACATATCGCATTTGTGAATAGGCAACTTGGCAAAAGTTGTGCGAAAAAAGCCGCTTGGCGGTTTCGCCAATTCGTACAGATGGTGCCGGCTGCAGGATTCGAACCCGCGACCCCCTGATTACAAATCAGGTGCTCTACCAACTGAGCTAAGCCGGCAAATCAGTAGAATGCGCTCCCCT
>JAYWFC010000163.1:0-21108 GCA_043778995.1 Aestuariivirga sp. | reverse complement strand
AAACAAGAAATTTTCTTTTCTGAAAAATCATTGCAAACTTCTGGCGCTGTTGAAAGCGCATTGGCCACTTTGGAGAAGGCTGGCCAAGTTTACGTGGGTAAACTTCCGCCGCCCAAGGGTGAAACTCCTGTGGATTGGGAAGACCGTGACCAAACGCTGTTTCGCTCCACCGCGTTTGGTGATGACACTGATCGTGCGCTGAAAAAGTCAGACGGCAGTTTTACATATTTTGCATCGGATGTAGCTTACAGCCAAAATAAAATTGCGCGCGGCTTTGACCAATTGATTTATGTATTGGGTGCAGATCACGGTGGCTATGTAAAGCGTTTGCAAGCAGTGGCATCTGCTTTTGCCGGGCCCGGCAAGGTTTTGGTTGATGCGAAATTGTGCCAACTTGTAAAACTTTTGCGCAATGGCGAACCCGTTAAAATGTCCAAGCGGGCAGGGGAATTTGTTACCTTGCGCGAGGTGGTTGATGAAGTCGGCCAGGACGTGGTTCGGTTTATGATGCTTTATCGCAAGAATGAGGCGCCTTTGGATTTTGATTTTGCCAAGGTGACAGAGCAATCGAAAGACAATCCGGTGTTTTATGTTCAATATGCCCATGCGCGGATTTGTTCAGTTTTGCGCAATGCACCTGCTGCTATGACTGGTGAAATTGACTTCAGTTTGTTAACGGATGACGCAGAAAAAGCGATAATTCGGAAAATTGTTGAATTCCCGAGGGTTATTGAGGCTTCTGCACAAGCCCATGAACCACACCGAATTTCGTTTTATCTCTATGATTTGGCGAGCGAATTTCATTCTTTATGGAACAAGGGCAAAGAACTGCCGCAATTAAGGTTTATTTTGCAAAACCAAGATAATGTAACCTTAACGAGGCTCGCTTTCCTCAGGGCGATTCGCTATTGTTTAGCAAATGGTCTGGGGGTTCTCGGCGTCAGGCCCGTCGAGGAAATGTAGGAACAAAAGAGTATGGACCAAAATTCTGAGAACGGCACAGATAAACGCAATTGGCGTGAACGCTTAGGCATTGGTGCAGCCGATGGGCCAAAAGCTATGCCCAAAGCCGCAGACGGTTTTAAGCCCGCTGAAGCACCGGTGGCAGCTGCCGCACCGCGTCCGGCTTCGCCTGCACCTGTGCGGGCCGCGCCAATGGCGCCACGGCCAGCACCACGCCCTGCAACGCCAGTGGCGCCGCGCGTGGCACCCGTTGCCGCTGATGCTTTGGCGAATAAATTAAAGACCCAGCGTGATGCCGCAGAAAAGCTGGCTGTGCAACGTGTGCAAGCCGCCAAGCAAAAAGCTGAAGCTTCAATTGCGCAAGCAACAAATACAACTGGCAAGCCCAAGTTTTCATTCGCTGATGAAGAAGCTAAATTGGCGGGGCAACAACAGCCACAGTCTCAACCTGTTGCCCAAGTGCAGCGGCCTATTCAAACGCAACCGCCGCGCCCAGCGCCGCTACAGCCTTATTCGCCGCCACCAAATCCTTATGCAGGCCAAGTGCAGCCACCACGCCCGCAGCTTGGGGTTAACCCGGGTTATGTGATGCCGCCTGCCTATCCGCAGGGCCAGCCTTATCAACCCATGCCGCCCCAGCAGGGCTATCAACCGCAATATCAGCAACCACCTTATCAACAGCCACCAGCTTATCGGCCAATCGACCCCAACACGGGTTATGCGCCACAGCCCGGCTATAACCCCAATATGCGTCCGCAATATGTGCCGCCTTCTGCACAACCTTTACAAGGGCAACCACCACGCTTGCAGGTTCCGCCGCGCGCGGGCGCAGGTTCAGGTTTTGCACCCAATCCACGGCTTACAAACCCGCCACAACGCACGCCGCAAATGCCAATGGCAGGTGATGACGGCGAAGATGATGTGTTTGAACAGCCCCAAATGCGGCCAACACGGCGCGCCACAGCAGGCGAATATCAACAGGCCTATCGCAACGAAGTGGCCTATGAAGAAGAACCACAGCGTTCCAATGGTTTGTGGATGATTCTGGGCCTTGCCGTATTGGGCCTGCTTGTGGCTATTGGTGCGGTTTTGGGCTATTCGCATTATTTGAAGCCGCAGCTTACATCAAGCAATGGCGGCACTGTTCCGGTGATTGCAGCTCCTGCAACGCCCACAAAAGTTGTGCCTGATAAAACCTCAGCCGCAGCTGATCAGCCAGTTAAAAAACTGATCTATGATCGCATTGAAGGTGACCATGAGGTTCCGGGCGGGCAAGCTCAATCCACCGAAGAGGCGCCAGCACAACCAGCAGGCAGCGGCACCAACATTGCCCCTCCGGTTGATCCGAATAAAGCCGCAGCCCCGGCTGATAGCACGGGCACGGGTGCCGATGGCGTGCCATTGCCTCTTCCTCCCCCTCCGGGGGGTGGCACTGGCCAGCAGGGGTCAATCGAGCCTTCTGACAAAACTGATATTGCCAACGTAACCCCAGCCGCCGAACAGAGTTCGGCGGCTAATTTATCACAAAGCACTGCTTTGGCTGGTCAAACCCAAATTACCCCGAATGACGCAAAAACAGCCGATATTGCCCCGCCACCTGTGCCGGGTTCTCAGCCAGCGGCAAAACCTTTGGCCGTGGCCAGCCAACCCGAACCTGTGCAACCCGTGCCGGCAAAGCAGCCCACCAAACTTGCCGATGCTGGCACGCAAGGGTCGGAAGAGATTGGTGCAGAAAAGCCTGTGGTTGCGAAGAAATTGCCGCTTGCAACGGCGGGAAAGCCAACCAAGTCGCTTGGCGCAAGCCCCGTGGTTTTGGTTCCGCCATCGAAGATTGCTGAACCGACCGTTTTTGCAAAGCCCAAAGCGAAATCAAAAACAGCTGTTGCTTTGGCCGAGCCTGATGCACCTGCGGCACCTGCAGATGGCAACAGCATTTATGGCGGCGGCACGGATGCAGCCGCAACGCCAAGTTTTTCAGGGACAGATGTAACCCAACCTAAAAAAACCAAATCTATTTTTGATTTATTCAAGGCCAGCAATGCGCCCGCAGCGCCTGCCGCAGCCACAACTATAGCTCCACCTGCTGAAACTGTGGTTGCACCCGTTGTGCCAACAAAACCTGCTGCGCAGGTTGCAATGGCGGCACCGCAAGTTTCAGCGCCAGCGGCGGGAACGGGGGCTTATGTGGTGCAACTTGCTTCCTTCAAATCGCGTGCAGAGGCCAGTGCTGAATATCAACGGCTGGGTGCCAAACACGGGCCAATCATCACACGATATGCGCCGATTATCGAGGCCGCACAGGTTGCAGGATCAACGCGGTATCGCTTGAACTTGGGGCCAATGGCTTCTACAAGCGTCGCTTCTAGCGTTTGTTCGTCGCTTTTTACGGCCGGTGAGCGCGATTGCATTGTACATCGCCAATAGTTCAATTTTTAGCGGGGGCTAAATGACCATACGCGCTTTCATCAGCGGCTGTTCTGGCTTGTCTTTGTCTTCGGACGAGGTGGTTTTTTTTAAAAAATTTCAGCCTTGGGGTTTGATTCTTTTTAAGCGAAATTGCGACACCCCGGCTCAGATTAAAGCGCTCACACGACAGTTTCGTGATGCGGTTGAACGCAAAGATGCCCCTGTGTTTATTGATCAAGAAGGTGGACGTGTGCAGCGCTTGGGGCCACCACATTGGCCCAGATATCCACAGGCGCGAGCTTTTGGTGACCTTTATCAACGCAACGCAACCTTGGCAGTGCGCACGGCACGCAACATTGGGCGGTTGATGGCCAAGGATTTGTTTGATCTTGATATTACATCAAGCTGTTTGCCAGTGCTTGATGTGCCACAGGCTGGCGCCCACGATGTGATTGGCAACCGGGCTTATGACTTGCGCCCTGAAACGATTGTTATTCTGGCAAATGCCCACACATCCGGCCTGCTTGATGGCGGGGTGTTGCCGGTTATGAAACACATTCCGGGCCACGGCCGCTCTATGGTGGACAGCCACCATGATTTGCCGGTTGTTAAAACCAAACGCATGGAATTGGAAATCGTTGATTTTTTCCCGTTTGCGGCTTTGGCCAACATGCCCATGGCGATGACAGCCCATGTGGTTTATGAAGCGCTTGATGCAGAAAATCCGGCAACACTTTCGCGCAAAATTATTCGTGATGTTGTGCGCAAAGTGATTGGTTTTCAGGGCCTGTTGATGACCGATGATCTTTCGATGAAAGCCTTGGGCGGTTCGTTGGAAGAAAAAGTGGCACGCGCTTATGATGCCGGTTGTGATATGGTTTTACATTGCAATGGTGTGTTTGATGAGATGCAGGCCGTTGGATCGGCTGCAACTTTACTAAGCGCCAAAACTGCGAGACGGGCCAAGGCTGCCCTGAAGATGCGCCGCAAGCCATTGGCCTTTGACGAAAAGCAGGCGATGCGCGATCTTGAGGCAATTCTTGGCTCGTAAGAGCTGTTTTTAGGGGATAAATTGTCCTAAACAGTCGAATTGTTGCTGCAATAATGGCAAACCCGTTGCTCAGGGAGAACAGCTTGGCCGACAACGAAAACACTGATGCACCATCAAATGCGTGGGCCGATGACAAGCCAAAGCAGGCTGCTGTGATGTTGGCAGATGAATTGATTATTGATGTGGACGGTTTTGAAGGGCCGTTGGATTTATTGCTGGAATTGGCACGGGCGCATAAAATTGATTTGGCACAAATTTCAATTTTAGCTTTGGCCAATCAATATCTTGATTTTATTGATCGTGCCAAGGTGATGCGGATTGACGTGGCCGCCGATTATTTGGTGATGGCGGCTTGGCTTGCTTATCTAAAATCTCGATTGCTGATCCCAGCGCCACCCAACAGCGATGAAGTTGCCCCGCAAGACATGGCGGCACGGTTGGCGTTTCGGTTGCAGCGGCTGGCTGCTATGCGCCAATCTGCTGAAGCTTTGATAAAGCGACCCCAACTTTCGCAAGACGTGTTTGCGCGTGGCGCACCCCAGCCCTTGGTGGTTGATATTCAGCGCGAATATGGCGACAACCTGATTGATCTTCTCAAAGCTTATGCCGATCGCCGCCAACGCAAAGTGGTACGCCAGAGTTACACTGTGAAGCGCCAGACCACATGGTCTATCAAGGAGGCGCGTGAGGCAATAGAGCGCCTTGTGGGGGCCATGGATGAATGGGGTGCGTTTGATATGTGGCTGGAGCGCTATCTGGCCACCGCTGAGACCAGGCGTTCAGTGCGGGCATCAAGCTTTACCGCTAGCTTAGAGCTTGCCCGAGACGGGCGCATTGAACTTCGCCAAGACGAGGCGTTTACGCCACTTTATGTGCGCAGGCGCAATTCAGCTTTGGAAAAGCAGGAAGATCACTTATGAACGCCCAACCTATGACGAACCAAGATGAAGAAACTGGTGAAGACGTTCAAGAAGCCATGGTGACGATGCACCCGATGGCAGACCGTGGCCAGAATTTGCGCATTGTTGAGGCAATGTTGTTTGCCGCCGCTGAACCCATTGCGATGGATGAATTCAAAGAATTTTTGCCTGAGGGCACAAACGTTGAAAGCATATTGGCGGATCTGACTGAAAATTATGCCAATCGGGGTGTGAACATTGTTCAGGTTGCCGGCAAATTTGCTTTGCGCACAGCGGCCGATATGGGCGCTATTCTGAGGCGCGACAAAACTGAGCAGAAACGTTTGACCAAAGCCGCACTCGAAACGCTGGCCATTATCGCCTATCACCAACCCACAACGCGGGCGGAAATTGAAGATGTGCGCGGCGTTGCAATTTCAAAAGGTACTTTGGATAATTTGCTGGAAATTGGCTGGGTGAAAATGCGCGGGCGGCGCAAAACTCCGGGCAGGCCTGTGACTTATGGAACAACCGAAAGTTTTCTCAATCATTTCGGTTTGAATGAATTGACCGATTTGCCGGGCTTGCAGGAATTGAAATCAGCTGGCCTGCTGGATGGTAATTTGCCACCCGGCTTTGATATTCCAATGCCCAGGCTTTCCGATGATTTGACTGCTGATGAAGATCCGCTCGATGGAACCGAGCAAATGCCGCTTGAAATGCATTTGCCGGAAGAGGGTGCGCCTGAGGCCAATTCTTAAGCGTTTACCTTAACGCTTCATCCTTAATTTTGATTCACCATTGTTTACCATAGGTTACGCTGGATTTTTCAGGCGTGGACGTTCATAGATTATTTAACAAATTTTGAATGCGTCTGGTGTGCATCTCTCCGAGCCCCAGACAATACTCCAAGGGACGGTGCCTTGCTTCAGCACCAAGACGCCGTCCCCAGCACATTTTGAATAAACGCATTGAATAATGCGCATCGAATAAAGCGAAAAGCCTTGGGGTCAGGCCCGCCGCATCTCCTGATTTCAGGGCCTCTGTCGGCCTGGGTATGAACCGAGTGGCCTCCTCGTTCACCAAAAACCCAGGCCGACAACTACCTTCCCAAAAAATGCACAAAAAAAAGCGCCGGAATTTCCAGCGCTTGATTTGTTTTGAAGAACCAATCTTACTTGATTTTGGTTTCTTTAAATTCCACATGCTTGCGCACAACGGGATCATATTTTGTGAACGAGAACTTTTCAGTTTTCGTGCGTGAGTTCTTCTTGGTCACGTAAAAGTAACCTGTGTCAGCAGTGGATGCCAACTTAATTTTGATAACGTTGCCTTTGGACATAATGGACTCCGAATGATTTGAGGCTGGATAGACCTCAAAGGACGACGAATGTCAAGTTTCCTGAATAGCGTCTATTTCGCCGCCAAAACCATGCATGCGGGCGGCCCATTGCAGGCCCACAATTGTGCCTTTGATGCGCGGCAACAGCCACAGTGAAAGTGCGGTGATAATGAATGGCCAAATGACCATTTGGGGCAGCATGGGCGGCTCATAATACCGTTCAACAAACCACACCATCGGAATGACCAGGTGTCCCACCACGATGATGGTGAAATAGGGGGGCGCATCATCGGCACGTTGATGGCTGAAATCTTCGCCGCAATGGTCACACTTGGGGGCAACTTTTAAATAGCTGCTCATCAAATGGCCTTGGCCGCAAGACGGGCAGCGCATGTTAAACCCGCGCCACATGGCCTGTTTTATTGAACGGATCATCTGCGTCTGCCTTTCTGTTGGCCGCGTTTTTGCGGTTTTCCGGCGCGGCCTTCTGAAACCATTTCAAAGCGCAAGCCACCCTTGATGGGGGCAACTTCTAGAAGCTTTACTTCAACCCTGTCACCGAGTTGGAATGTCTCACCCGTGCTTTGGCCGATAAGGCTGTGGCGAACTTCATCATAGATAAAATAATCGCGACCCAATCTGCTGACAGGCACAAAACCATCTGCGCCACTGGTGTCCAACACGATGAACAAGCCTGCTCCCACAACGCCTGAAACCTTGCCCTGAAACTTCGCGCCGATATGCGGTTCTAAATATGACGCGATCAACCGATCATTGGTTTCACGCTCGGCCACTTGGGCGCGGCGTTCTGCAATGGCAATCATCTCAGCGGTTTCATCAAGCTTGGAAATATCAGAGTCACTCAAACCATCGCTACCTGCACCCAAAGCCGTGATCAAAGCGCGATGCACAATCAAATCTGCATAGCGCCGGATGGGCGAGGTGAAGTGGGCATATCGGCGAAGGCTGAGGCCAAAGTGCCTCAAGTTTTGGGGGCTGTATGTTGCCTGTGCTTGGCTGCGCAAAACCACATCATGCACCAGATGTTCAAAATCTTCGCCTTTGACAGATTTCAACAACGCATTGAAATGCGAAGTTTTGATCACGTGGCCCAAGGGCAATTCACGGTTCACAGTTTTCAGAAACTGCGCCAGCGTTTTCAACTTTTCTTGTGTGGGGTTATCATGCACGCGGTAGAGAAGGGGCACCTTGCGCTTTTCTAGTTCTTCGGCGGCGGCAACATTGGCCTGGATCATAAATTCTTCGATCAAGCGATGTGCATCCAAGCGCGGCGGCACAATAACTTTCTCCACATTGCCTTTTTCATCAAGAATGATTTTTCGTTCAGGCAATTCAAGTTGCAGCGGCGAGCGCAAGTCTTGGGCTTTTTTAACGGCGCGATAGGCGGCCCAAAGCGGCTTTAATACAGGCTCTAACAGGCCATCAGTTTTGTTAGATTGTTTGCCATCAATGGCGGCTTGCGCTTCTTCATAGGCCAGTTTGGCGGCAGAGCGCATGGTGATCCGCGCGAAAGAATGGCCAAGCTTTTTTCCGTTTTTGTCAAAGCGCAAAAAGCACGCAATGGCTGGGCGAATTTCTTTCTCACGCAACGAACACAGATCGTTGGAAATCTTTTCGGGCAGCATGGGCACAACAAGATCGGGGAAATACACTGAGTTGCCGCGAAACCGTGCCTCTTGATCTAAGGCAGAGCCGGGGCGCACATAGGCCGCAACATCGGCAATGGCCACAATCACTTTATGGCCACCCTTGTTGTCTTCTGCGTCATCAGCCTCGGCGAAAACCGCGTCGTCATGGTCACGAGCATCGGCTGGATCAATGGTGATCAATGGTGTTGAGGTTAAGTCTGTGCGGCCGGCTTTTGCGAAGTCTTTCAAGCCATCTGCTTCAGCGATAACTTTTTCTGGAAAGCTGTTAGGAATTCCATGTTGATGGATGGCGATGAGTGAGATGTTGCGAGGATCTGTTATATTTCCTAAGCGTTCGCGCACGCGCGCTGCGGGCAAGCCAAAGCCACGATCCCGCGTAATTTCGATTGAAACCAATTCACCATTTTCAGCACCCGCTGCATCGGCGTTGAGAACTTCAAATTCTTGGCGGGCTTTTTTGTCAACCGGAATAAGTCTTGCACCCTTGCCTTTTACAACGCGATAAATTGCCAAAAGCTTGGCCGCGCGTGGCCCAAGCACACGCATAACTTTTGCCACATGCTTATATTCATGGTGGTCGCGCAAAGCCTCAAGCTTGGCAACGACACGATCCCCAATTTTAGGGGCCTTGCCTTCGCCTGACACAACAAGAATTTTTGCTGCTTGGTCTTGGCCTTCATCTGAAATGAATTGGCCGAACAAGTCACCGTCTTTATCTTCGCCTTTAACTTCAACCACACCAACCGGGGGCAGGCCGTTTTTGTTAATCAGGCGTTTGCGCTTATTCAGCAGTGTGCCCTTTTTGCTCATATCTTTCAGCAACTGCTTCAAGGCAATCTTGTCGTTGCCCTTCATGTCAAAGGCACGCGCAATTTCGCGCTTGCCAACAACGCCGGGGGAGTTGGTGACAAATTGCAAAATATCATCAGCACTGGGCATGCCAATGCGATCTGATTTTTGGACGCGTTTAGGCTGCTTCGACAATGGCTTTTTTCGCTGTCTTTTTTAATGCTTTTTTGGCCGCTGCCTTTTTGGCTGGCTTTTTCTTGGCGGCGGCTTTTTTGGCTGGCTTATTTTTACCGCCAGATTTTGCCTCACGTTCAGCCAACAACACTAAGGCTTCCTCCAACGTTAACGTGTCAGTTGTTTTGTCGGAAGGAATGGTGGCGTTGGTTTTGCCGTGTTTGACATAGGCGCCATAGCGGCCCGAATAAATCTCAACATTGCCATCACCATCTGGGTGGGGGCCCAAGCTTTTCAATGCGCCGGGGCGTGCGCGGCTTGATGGGCCTTTGGCGCGTTTTTGAGCCAAAATATCAACTGCGTGATTAAGCCCAATGGTGAAAACATCGTCTGGGCTTTCCAAGTTGGCATATGTGCCATCATGCAAAATGAACGGGCCAAAGCGGCCAAAGTTGGCCACTATGGGTGTTTGTGTTTCTGGGTGCAGGCCTACTTCACGCGGCAACGATAACAGCCGCAAAGCCTGTTCAAGTTCTATCGTGGCGGGGTTAGTGTTTTTAGGGATAGAGGCGCGTTGTGGTTTTTCACCCTCAACTGTTTCACCCATTTGCAGATAGGGGCCAAAGCGGCCAGCCCTGCGGGTTACGTTTTGGCCAGTTTCAGGGTCTTGGCCCAGCAAAATACCCTCAGCGGGCACAGTATCGGCCGAGCCTTCGCCATTCACACTCATCTGCCTTGTATAGCTACAGGTTGGATAATTTGTGCAGCCGATGAAAGAGCCAAAGCGCCCAAGTTTTAAAGACAATTTTCCGTCAGCGCAGGAAGGGCAGGTGCGTGGGTCGCTGCCATCGGCTTTGGCTGGAAAAATATGCGGGGCCAGACTTTCGTTCAAACTGTCGATCACTTGCGTGATGCGCAGGTCTTTCACTTCACCCAGTGCGGCGGTGAAATCTTTCCAGAATTGGCGAAGCACAACTTTATAATCAAGTTCGCCTGCTGAAATTTTGTCGAGCTGTTCTTCCAAATTCGCAGTGAAATCAAACTCCACATAACGCTTGAAAAAGCTTTCCAAGAAAGATGTGACAACACGTCCTTTGTCGTCGGGGATCAAGCGCTTCTTTTCGATGCGCATATAGCCGCGATCTGAAAGTGTTTTCAGAATTGAAACATAGGTCGATGGCCGGCCAATGCCCAGTTCTTCCAGCTTTTTAATAAGCGAAGCTTCCGAATAGCGCGGTGGTGGCTCGGTGAAATGTTGGGTGGGCACAATGGTTTTAACGCCGGTTTTGTCGCCCCGCGCCATAGCAGGCAGGCGCTTTGCATCTTCGTCTTCGCCATCATCAAGGTCTTCATTATAAGCGCGCAAGAAACCATCAAATTTCACAACCGAGCCATTGGCGCGGAAACTGTAATGCTTGCCATCATGGCCTGTTGTGCCAATATCTGCAGTGGTGCGTTCCATCTCAGCACTTTCCATTTGGCTAGCGATGGTGCGTTTCCAGATCAAATCATAAAGTGCCATTTGTTCGCCATCGAGAACGCCTTTTACCTGTTCGGGCAGGCGGCCTGGATCTGTTGGGCGAATGGCTTCATGGGCCTCTTGGGCATTTTTGGCTTTGGTTTTATAAACCCGCGGGACTGATGGAACATAAGGCTCGCCAAAGGTTTTCAAAATTGCTGTGCGTGTGGCGGCAATGGCTTCAGGCGCCATGTCGATGCCGTCTGTTCGCATATAAGTGATCAAGCCCACAGTTTCGCCGCCAATGTCTACTCCCTCATAGAGGCGCTGGGCAATCTGCATGGTTCGGGCTGATGAAAAGCCAAGTTTGCGGGAGGCTTCCTGCTGCAAGGTGGATGTACGGAAGGGCGCAAAAGGGTGGCGCTTTGCTGGTTTGCTTTCAAGGCTGTCGACGGTGAAGGCTTGGTTTTTGACGGCAGCGGCAATGGCTTTGGCGGATGCTTCATCTGCAATGCCCAGTTTTTCCAGCCGTTTGCCATCAATGCTGGCAAGACCAGCTTCAAATTCTTGGCCGGCTGCTGTTGCGAACGTGCCGTCAATTGACCAATATTCTTGGCTTCGGAACGCTTCAATTTCCAATTCGCGATCACAAATCAATCGAAGTGCTACAGATTGAACGCGGCCAGCTGAACGTGATCCCGGCAGCTTGCGCCACAGAACCGGAGATAATGTAAAGCCCACTAAATAATCGAGGGCGCGCCTTGCTAAATAGGCATCTACCAGATCGCCATCCACATCGCGCGGGTTGGCCATAGCTTCAAGCACAGATGCTTTGGTGATGGCATTGAAGGCCACACGCTGAACGGTTTTGCCTTTCAGGGCGCCTTTTTTCTTAAGCACTTCCATCACGTGCCAAGAAATTGCTTCGCCCTCTCGATCAGGGTCGGTTGCCAGAACAAGGCGGTCGCTGCCTTTTAAGGCCGTTGCAATATCGGCCAAGCGTTTGGCCGACTTGCTGTCGACTTCCCAATCCATCGCGAAATCTTCGTCGGGTTTTACCGATCCATCTTTGGCGGGCAAATCGCGCACGTGGCCAAACGAGGCCAACACAGTAAAGCTGTTGCCCAGATATTTATTGATAGTTTTCGCCTTTGAAGGCGATTCGACAACGACAACGGTCATGCAAATTCCTGAATGAAGGTGACCGCTTCTAAGGGGGAACCTAAAAAGAGGCAAGTTAAGGTTGATATGGCCTCAAATGTTGTCGAATACAACCCACAGACAACCTTTAGTTTATTCACGTCACTATAACTCGCGTATATGTTGTATCGCAGGTCGTTCGGACTGACCTGCGGCGAGGCACCAAAGATCATGAATAAAAGTGTAGTATTTAATCTAAGTCCACCTAAAACACACTCCAGTGTTGTACCTAAGCATGTTCCACCACCAAAAGATACAGCGCAGTATATTGCTGATATGGTTTTGGAGCTTCATAATCTGGCAAAGGGCGCGGGCCTACGCCCTTTGCAGAGCCTACTGGAATCGACCTTTCACGAGGCGTTTTCAGTGGCAAATCGCGTCGCAGTTCCCGAGCATGAACAAGAACGCCTGCGTGAGTTGATCAAAGCGTCTCAATCCTACACATCATAACTTATGCCGAGCCGCCCCCGATGGCTCGGCATGAGCGATAACGCGTTTTATGTCGCCAAAAGCTTTTTGCAGCTGAATTTCAACTCGGTCGACTACGCTGTGTACGTTTTCAACGCTCATCGCGGGATCAAAGCGGCAGTGGTAGTGTACAAACAATCTGCCGTCAGCTTGCCTGACGCGAATGCTGTGAACATCTCGCATATGAGTTTCTTTTTTTGCCAAGGTTAAAAGTGACTTTTTGATTTTTGCGATGGTCGCGTCGTCTGCCACCAGGCCTTGCAACAATTGTTCGGGCTGTGGTTCAATGTGGCTTTCAACTTCCACATCATCGCCCAAGCTTTGACGAATGGCACCTTCTAATTCGGTTGCCCGTTCATGGGCGAGAAACAGCGTCATTGCGCCATCCACTTCCAAATCAAAGCTAACTGCCAGTTTTCCGGCAATGTTTTGAACTGTGAGATGATGGATGGCCAGCTTGTGTTCAGCAGCGATCATATTCACTTTTTCAATTGCGGTTTCACTATCGACAGCAACGGGAGTGAGAATAAGGCTAACATCTGCGTCGGGCAGCAGGGCCTTGATATCTGCGATAACGCTGGCTTTCAGTCTTTCAATCTCAGTGTTGGGTTTTGAGCGCGGCACATCTGCTGAAAGCGCTAAAAATTGGATGGCGCCCACTTGGCGCATGCGCAATTGGCCGACTGTCAAAATGCTTTCATGGCGTTCAACGATTGATTTGATGTTTTCGCTGATGCCTTGGGGAGCACGATCAAGCAGGGTTTCCAGTGTATGTTCGCCCAGTTTCCAACCAATCCAAGCGATGAGTGCTGCCACCACCAAAGTGGCGGCAGAATCGGCCCAAGGGAAGCCAAGCCAAATTCCAAAAAGACCCGCCAGAACGGCCAGTGATCCATAGATATCAGATTGAAAATGCGTGGCATCTGCGGCCAAAGCAGCACTTGATGTTTGTTTGGCGACGGCACGCAAAACGCGAGCACGATTAAGATCAATCGCAATGGCCACAAGCAGCACAGCAATGGCCCACCATTCAATATGAAGCGGAACATGTTCTGCCAAAAGCCGGTGAATGGCTTGATAGGCCACGAACACAGCCGTGAGGCACAGCAACACCGCTTCAAGAAGGGCTGCCACACTTTCAATTTTCGCATGGCCATAATGGTGGTCTTTATCGGCAGGAAGGTCTGCCCAGCGCACGGCGAACCATGTCATCACGGTTGCGCCAAAATCAATTAAACTATGCAGCGCTTCTGAAAGGACGCCCAGCGAACCTGTAAGCACGGCAACCACAAGTTTACCCGCAACGATTAATCCGCTTGCGAACATCGAAAGTTTTGCAGCATTTTGTTTGGTGTCTGACATTTGGGCTCTGTTGAATGAAACAATCTCTTGCGGACAATGCGCCTTTAAGCACAATGGCGCGCGATGAGCGAACAAACAAATAGCCTGATTCCAAAACAATCTGCGGCGCGGGCAGGGGCTTTGACGTTCGGTATTCTATTTTTGCTTGAATCGCTTTGCCGCTCTTTCAACTCCAGCGTTTTATCCATTCAGGCTTATGACATTTTGGGTGCCAGCCAAAAGGTTAGCGTTTTGGGAAGCGTGGTTTCGGGCACCGTTTTGTGCGCGACGCTGTTCATGCCGGTGATGTTCGGCAAACTGCGCAGGCGCTGGGCCTATACCATTGGGTGTTGTTTGTTGATTGCGGGCAGTTGTTGTTTGGCCACGTTCACTTTGCCGGGCCAAATTGCGGGCACCATGTTGCGCAATGTTGGCGCATCGATCACCAATGTAACGTTGCAACTTTATATTTTAGACCACATCAAAAAAGCTGATTTGACAACGAGTGAGCCTTTTCGCTTGGCCATTTCAACAGTGTCATGGGTGGTTGGGCCATTTTCAGGTGTTTGGCTGTATGAGAATTATGGTTCAGTTGGGCCGCAACTGGCTGCAATTTCTGCAGCGCTGACCCTCCTAAGCGTATTTTGGTATTTGAGATTGCATGATGCTCAAACAATGCCAACAGGCACAATGCAACCATTTAACCCCTTGGCCAATGCGAGGCACTTCATCGCTCAACCGCGTTTGAGGCTGGCTTGGGCAATTGCCTTTGGCCGATCGTGTTTCTGGGCGACATTTTTTACCTATGGCCCGTTGCTGATGATTGAAAGTGGCATGGAAAAGAAAGCCGGTGGGTTGATTGTATCACTCAGCCAGTTGTTTTTGCTTTCAGCTTTTATCTTTGGGCCGCTTTCAAAAAAATGGGGGGTTCGCGGCGTTATTGCGCTGTGTTTTTTGATGATTTCCACTGCGTCCTTGGCGGCAGGGGTGGCTGGGATCCACGCGCCTTTGCTGGCGGCTGGGCTTCTATTGGTGGCGGCACTTTTTGCGTCTGGCATTGATAGCGTGGGCGGCATTCCTTATTTGCGCGCCGTTCGCCCGCATGAACGCCAACGCATGACGGCAGTTTATCGCACGTTCATTGAATTTTCTGATTTGATCCCAAGTTTGATATTTGCTGTGGCTCTGCGCCACTTTGATGTGTCGATTGTATTCATCATTTTAGGGGGATGTTTAAGCGCTATGAGCATTTTAGTCTGGCGCTTTTTGCCGAAATCAATGTAGCTTCGCCTCACGAGGAGGATTAATATGGCAAAGCCGTTGTTGATTATTGGCAACAAGAATTATTCATCATGGTCATTGCGGCCCTACATGGCTCTTGCGGGGGCGGGCATTGCTTTTGAAGAAAAGCTAATTCCCTTCGGCCAGCCGATTGGAAACGCCGAATTTTTAAAGAAACTCAAACGGTATACAAAGACTGGCCTCGTTCCGGTTTTGCAGCATGATGGTTTGACGATATGGGACTCGCTGGCCATTTTGGAGTATCTTGCCGAAACGTGGCCTCGTAAAAATTTGTGGCCAACCAACAAGGCGGCGCGTGCCATGGCCCGTTCAATTTGTGCGGAAATGCATTCAGGCTTTCGGCATTTGCGGAACGGTTTTCCGATGAACTTGCGCAGGCAATATAAACCCTTGGTTTTGAATGATGCTGTTTTGCAAGATGTGGCGCGCATGGAATATATCTTTGCACAAGCGCGCAAGATTTATGGGCAGGATGGGCCGTTTTTGTTTGGGGAATTTTCAAATGCTGATGCCATGTTTGCACCAGCGCTGACACGGTTGGAAACATTTGCCATTCCAGTTTCCAAAACTACCCGAAAGTATATCGACGCTGTTTTAGGCACACCGGCTTTCCAAAAATGGAAAGCCGATGCGCTGAAGGAAACGTGGATTGTTGCGGAAGACGAAGTGGATTAGTTGCCGCGATATTCGCATATCCATTTGCCGGCTTGCTTATAAACATTCACGTCATAGCCATTACCATATTTTTGACGGCAATATTTGAGTACGTCTAAAAACTTAGCTGTGCTTGCGCCACGATTCGGGCTGTGCTTTTTCTTGGCTTCAGCCGTCAAAGGAACCATTGCCAAAACTGCAATTGCGGCCACTGTTAGAATGTTGTGTAATTTCATATTTTCCCCTCATTCGTTTGTAGAAGTTGTTATTTACATCAAGATGTCAGCAGTTTTTAGACTCGTCAACACTTTTTGGTTGTATGCGGAAAATATGTTTATTTGAGCAAATTATGCAGAAAGGCTTATGCGCCCGCCACTTTGCCGGATGAGTTTGCCTGACAGTTCAAGATCCATCACCACGCCCATTACCTGTTCAGCGCTGCCGCCGCTTTCACGAATGATATCGTCAATATCAACTGGCGTTGGCGAAAGCAGATTGGCCACACGTTGATAAAGGTCTGGTGAAGCAGGACTGATTTTCAGGGCAGGCGGTTCCCACAAATTTTCTTGCGCTGGTTTAGTTTGGCCCTGTACATGTTCCAACACATCTTGGACTGACGTTAACATGTGTGCGCCGTCTTTGATCAGGCGATTTGTGCCTTCACATCGTGGATCCAGTGGCGAGCCCGGAACAGCGAACACTTCACGGCCTTGTTCGTTGGCAAAGCGAGCTGTGATCAGAGAGCCAGAGCGCATTGCAGCTTCAATAATTATTGTGCCCAATGCGGCACCTGAAATGATGCGATTGCGCCGGGGAAAATGTTCAGATTTGGGTGTGGTGCCAGGCGGGTTTTCGCAAATCAAAACTCCGCGTTCGGCAATGGCGCGTTGTAACTTTTCATTTTCGGGTGGGTAAAAGTGATCGACACCGCCGGCCACCACGGCCATGGTTCCCGTTTGCAAAGTTGCCTCATGGGCCGCTGTATCAATGCCGCGTGCCAGGCCTGACACAATGACAAAACCCACCTCGGCCAATTGCGAGGCAATTGTTCGCGTGTAGCGCAAGCCGACGGCCGAAGCGTTGCGCGCACCAACGATGGCAAGCGAGGGCTGATGCACAAGTTCAGCGTTGCCCATCATCCAAATTAACGGAGGTGCTGATGGAATTTCGCGCAAGAGTTTTGGATAATCTGGTTCACTTAAGCCAACGCAGCGCGCACCAAATGCTTGGCCCCGGGCCAAATCTTGTTCCGCCCGATCTGCCGCATAGAGTTTTAGGCCGCGCCGCAAGCCGCCGCGTTGTGAAAGTTCGGGCAGGGCTTCAATGGCTTTTGCGGCTGTGCCAAAGCGGCCCAATAATTGTTGAAATGTTATGGGGCCAACATTTTCGCTTAAACTCAGGCGCAACCAATCTCGTCTTTCAGCATCAGAAAGTTCGCGTGTCTTGGTCATACTTTTTTGGCGAAACTTATTTTGGATTCGTTATGCGTCAACAGCCGCATAATATTTGCGCGGTGCATGAACCAAATGACGATGACGAGTATCGCAAGCGGCAGGACAAGTCGATCAAGACCCAAGATCATTGCAAGGAGCGGCTGCAAAAAAGTTGCAACCAAAGCGGCCAAAGAAGAATAGCGAAACAGCAATGCGGTTAACAACCACGCTCCTAAAAACAATACGCCAAGAGGCCAGTAAAGCCCAAACAGAACGCCGATAAATGTGGCGACACCTTTGCCGCCCTTGAATTTCAACCAGATTGGAAATGTGTGGCCAGCCATTGCGCCAAAGGCCGCCGCAATATCGGTGTTTAAACCCCAAAAATGTGCGGCGATCAAAACGGGTATCGTTCCTTTCAGCGCATCTGCAATCAACGTGAAAAGGGCCAGCTTTTTATTGCCAGTGCGCAACACATTGGTGGCGCCAATATTGCCCGATCCAATTTTACGCACATCGCCTAGGCCAGCCGCATTGGTGATGATCAAACCAAAGGGAATGGAGCCAAAAGCATATCCCAAAACACATGCAAACAACAAATTGATCATTTAAGCACGGTAATTAAAAATTACAGTTCCCGCAACCACCGTTTCAATCACTCGGCCTTCCAGGGTTCGATGTTCGAACGGCGAATTTTTTGAGCGGGAATAGAGGCTTGAGGGTTCAACGAGCCAGCTTCGGTTGGGGTCGACCACAATAAAATCTGCGGCGCCGCCAATTTTTAGTTCACCGCCTTCAAGCCCCAGGAGTTGCGCAGGAGCCTCTGACATTGCTTGCGAAAGCTTTGACAAGCTTATGTTATCATTATGAAATAATGAAAGCGCTGCGCTCAGAAGTGTTTCTAATCCCGTCGCCCCGAAGGCCGCTTCAGCAAAAGGCAGGCGTTTGGTGTCTTCGCTTTGCGGGTTATGGCCTGAAACGATGATGTCTATTGTGCCATCTGCCAAGCCCGCCACCAAAGCGCGCCTGTCGTCTTCGCGGCGCAAGGGTGGGGAGAGTTTAAAAAACGTGCGATATGCGCCAATGTCGTTTTCATTCAACACCAGATGGTGAATGGAAACGCCGCAAGAAACAGGCAGGCCTTTTTGTTTGGCGCGCCGCATCACTTCAACTGATTCAGCGCAAGAAATTTGGGACGCGTGATATTTGCACTTGGTCATTTCAACAAGGCGCAAATCACGCTCCAGCATCATCACTTCGGCCATGGCGTGGCTGCCACTCAGGCCCAAGCGGGTTGATGCTTCGCTGTTGTTCATAACGCCAGTGGCCAAGGTTGGCTCCTCCACATGTTGCACAACCAGCATGTCAAAATCTTTGGCATACATCATGGCGCGGCGCAAAATATTGGCATTGGCGACTGAGCGCACGCCATCGGTGATGGCCACGGCTCCGGCAGATTTCATCAAGCCAATCTCGCTGATCAGTTCGCCTTTTGCACCTTTGGTTATGGTGCCCATGGGATATACGCGCACTTTGGCCGTGTCTCTGGCGCGGCGTAAAATGTAATCTACCATGGCGGCATCATCAATGGCCGGTTCGGTATTGGGCATGACGATCATGGTTGTCACACCACCTGCGGCGGCCGCATCAGACGCTGTTGCCAAAGTCTCGCGATAGTCAGTGCCGGGTTCGCCGGTAAACACGCGGGCATCGATAATACCCGGCAAAATTACTTTGCCAGCGCAGTCAACAATGGGCGTTAAGCTTCCAACGCTGTCACGCGTTACGTCATTGCCGATGGCCAAAACGCGGCCATGTTCAATCAGCAGGCCGCCTTCTCCGGTGGCGAACTTTGCATTGAGCCAAGCTTTTTTCATGTGTTGTGGCCTTTGCGAGAAAGTGCATCAAGCACGGCCATGCGCACGGCAACACCCATTTCCACCTGTTCACGGATAACTGATTGGGCACCATCAGCCACCGAGGAATCGATTTCCACGCCACGGTTCATCGGGCCGGGGTGCATGACCAAGGCTTTTGGTTTGGCGTATTTCAGCTTTTCCTCGGTAAGCCCATAGAAGTGATAATATTCACGCTGCGATGGCACGAAGGTTCCGCTCATGCGTTCAAGCTGCAAGCGCAACATCATCACCACATCAGCGCCTGCCAAGCCGTCTTTCATAGTATGAAACACGGAACATCCAAACTTATCAATGCCTGAGGGAAGCAAAGTTGAAGGGCCAACCACGCGTACATGGGCCCCCATTTTAGTCAGCATGTGAATGTTTGAACGCGCCACGCGGGAATGAAACACATCGCCGCAAATGGCAATTTCCAAACCTTCCAAACGGCCAAAATGGCGGCGGATCGTCAGAGCATCGAGCAACGCTTGGGTTGGGTGTTCATGTTGGCCATCACCTGCATTGATCACAGCGCAGCTGACTTTTTGGGCCAAAAGCTCCACTGCGCCCGACGCCTGGTGGCGCACCACCAAAAAATCTGGATGCATGGCGTTAATCGTCATGGCCGTATCTAAAAGTGTTTCACCTTTGGAAACTGACGAGGTTGAAACTGCCATGTTCATCACATCAGCGCCCAAGCGCTTACCAGCAATCTCAAAGGAACTTTGCGTGCGCGTCGAAGGCTCAAAAAACAGGTTTACTTGGGTGAGGCCAGAAAGAATTGCGTGGCGCTTATCAGCGTTGCGGTTAACCTCAACATAAGTGTCTGCCAGATCGAGCAATTTGGGAATTTCAAGCGGAGCTAAATCAGACACGCCCAGTAAATGCGCGGATTTTAAAAACACAGGCCGTTTGGGCAATTTGGTCATTAAAACGGTGGGATAGGCGAAAACAGGCAACGGGGCAAGAGGGGGAAAAGGTTATGAGAAATCAATAGCATATGATTAATATGCTATAGTTGCAAAATAATCCTTGACTGCGTACGGTGATATTATACTTGACGTACCCAAATGACTTCTTTATATAAGAATCATAAGAGGTTACGCCATGAAATCTGCAATATCTGAGAAGTATTTTCACAATGAAGCCGCTGCCTACCAATTTGTAGAAAGCAAAATCTGGCCTAAAGACCCTGTTTGTCCACATTGCGGCGGCTTTGAACGTATCTCTCCTATGAAAGGAAAATCTACCCGCATTGGCACTTACAAGTGCTACCAATGCCGCAAGCCTTTCACTGTCAAAGTTGGCACCATATTTGAAGCCAGCCACATTCCTTTGCGGTTCTGGTTACAGGCCATTTTCCTTATGTCTTCGAGCAAGAAAGGCATTTCGGCCAACCAAATTCACCGTACCCTTGGCATTACCCTTAAAAGCGCTTGGTTTATGTGTCATCGCATTCGTGAGGCCATGGCCCCCGTTGCCAGCGGTAGCGAGCCGCTGGGTGGTCTTGGCAAGATCGTGGAAGCTGATGAAACCTTTGTGGGCAGCAAGCCCGGATTTAAACGCCGTCCAGGCGCTACCCATAAAATGAAAGTGCTTTCACTTGTTGAGCGTGGTGGCAACGTCCGTTCTGTTCGGATTCCAAATCTTAGCCGTTCTGGTATCGAAAAAATCATTCGCGAAAACGTTCATACTGATAGCCGATTGATGACTGATACCGCCGCTTATTATCGTAAGCCAATGATCGGCTTTGCAGGCCATGAAACTGTGAACCATCTTCAAGACGAATATGTGCGCGGTGAAGTTTATACCAATACTCTTGAAGGTTATTTCTCACTGTTCAAGCGTGGTATGCGCGGCGTGTATCAACATTGCCGCGAAAAACATTTGCAGCGCTATTTGGCAGAATTTGATTTTAGGTATAACAATAGGGTTTCGTTGGGCGTAAATGATGACGCTAGGGCTGTTCATGCCCTTGAAGGTATCGTTGGAAAGCGCCTGACCTATCGAACGATTAACCGAGCAATGGATTGATGACGCAAAGCCCCAAAATCCAAAA
>JAYWFC010000162.1:0-21228 GCA_043778995.1 Aestuariivirga sp. | reverse complement strand
GCAGAAACATCCATTCCAGTAAAGGCACCGGGGTGTTTGATGGTTTCGCCGTGTTTGCGTTCGTTCCAGCCGATCAAATCATCGGTGGCACAATCAGCCAAGTCTTCGACGGACTTGATCTTGTTTTCACCCAAAGCCACCAACATGGCACCGCTGATGCCTGGCGTTGCTTTCAAATCATCAGACACGCCCAAGGCCTTGCGCTTGGTTTCAAGCTCTAAGGTTTCACGATCAAGATAGTTTTTGGCGCGGGTTTGAATTTCTTCGGCGGTGGTTTCATCCAAGCCATCAATGCTGGCCAACTCATGGGCTTCAACAAAAGCCAATTCTTCAACCGTGTCAAAACCTTCAGAGGCCAAAAGCTGGGCCAAGGTTTCATCCACATCCAAGGCCTTCACAAAACGATCTGTGCGGGTCGCAAATTCTTTTTGGCGACGCTCAGATTCTTCAGCCTCGGTCATAATATCAATATCCCAGCCTGTGAGTTGCGAGGCCAGACGCACGTTTTGCCCGCGACGGCCAATGGCCAGCGACAATTGCTCGTCCGGTACCACAACTTCAATGCGTTCGGCTTCTTCATCCAAAACCACTTTGGCAACTTCGGCAGGGGCCAACGCATTCACCACAAAGGTTGCCACATCTGGTGACCATTGGATGATGTCAATCTTTTCGCCCTGCAATTCGTTCACTACGGCTTGAACGCGAGACCCGCGCATACCCACGCATGCGCCCACGGGATCAATCGAGCCATCTTTTGAACGTACTGAAATTTTGGCGCGGCTTGAAGGATCACGTGCAACCGACACAACTTCAACAATGCCATCATAAATTTCAGGCACTTCTTGGCCGAACAATTTGGCCATGAATTGTGGGTGGGTGCGCGATAAGAAAATTTGTGGCCCGCGCTGTTCGCGACGCACGTCATACACATAAGCGCGAACACGATCGCCGGGCCTAATGGTTTCACGCGGCAAGGTTTCATCACGCCGTATTATGCCTTCGCCACGACCGAGATCAACAATCACGTTGCCATATTCAACGCGCTTGACCAGACCAGAAATAATTTCGCCAATGCGATCTTTAAATTCAGCAAACATGCGTTCGCGTTCAGCGTCACGCACTTTTTGCACAATCACCTGTTTGGCGGATTGGGCGGCAATGCGGCCAAATTCGATGGGCGGCAAGGCTTCGGCAATATAATCGCCAATTTGTGCCGCTGGGTTTTTCTTTGACGCTTCAGCAAGGGTGATTTGCTTTGCATCATCTTCAATTTTTTCAACAACCATCAACAGGCGATTGAGGCGGGTTTCACCGGTTTTCGGATCAATCTCGGCGCGAATTTCATTTTCTTGGCCATAACGGGCTTTGGCCGCACGGGTGATGGCGTCTTCCATCGCTTCCAACACAATGGCCTTATCGATGGTTTTTTCACGCGCAACGGCATCAGCAATTTGCAACAACTCTAAGCGGTTCGCACTGACAGGTGTGTTAGCCATGGTCTTCTTCCTTTTCGATCTTCAATTGGTCTTCATCTATTTCGGTGCCATCGCCAAAACCTTCTTGAGGCAGGCGTGAACGGGCATCCGCAATCAACTCATCAGTCAACACCAGGTTGGCTTCGGCAATATCGGCAAAGGGAAGGCCCACTAGAAGGCGTTCTTTGCCGCGTTCAGGATTATCAATGAACAGGCGCACTTCATCTTCATGAAAGCCTTCAAGCTCGCCGCGAAATCTTTTGCGGCCAGCAACGGGAACAGACATTTCAACTTTAACGGTGTGGCCTGCCCAGGCCTCAAAATCGCCCGAACGCACCAGCGGTCTGTCTATGCCGGGGGATGACACTTCAAGCTGATATTTGTCTGAAATAATATCAGCAACATCCAACATGGGTGAAAAATCACGGCTGAACTTTTCGCAATCGCCGATGGAGAATGTTCCATCTGGCCGCTCCCCCATAATTTGCAGAGTGTTGCCAAACATCTTAACGCGCACCAGACGATAGCCCATGGAATCGAGCACAGGCTCGGCCAAGGCCGCAACGCGGGCGGCGGGCCCAGTTTCTCGATTTATACGTGTTTCAGTCATACCTTGTTTCCAAACAAAAAAAGCGGGCCCCTTTCGGGACCCACTCCATCATATCTGCGATGAGAGCGAATTCTTGAAAACACATATAGGCTTTTCAAATAATTTGCACAAGGCTGAAAATACCGCGTGATTTATTTCTTTATTTGTTCGTGAATCATATCAACCGTGCCTTCTATTCCCGTTTCTTTGAGGTCGATACTGAACCGGTTCTTTCTGGCCCAATAGGCTTTCACGCCGTCTTCGCCCAAGTCTTCGTAAAAAGGCAAAAGTTCGGTTGGGCCGCGCTGTCCGCCGACATTCATGACCGGAACGCCTGTACCGCAAGAGGTTTGAACAAGATCAATATCGAGTTCAAAAATCTGACGTGCGCCCGCCATTTTTGCAAAGTTTTTCGAAAGCTCTTCCCACCCCTGGTCAAAAGGGTGAACCACTTTGGCCCTGCCATAAACGCGCAGAACATCAATGTCATGCGGGGCAATTCGCGAATATGAGCGGCCGTTTCGTTGCCGCTACCCGAAAGATTGAGCCAAATGATTTTTGTTTCATCAATCAGGCGCAAACTATCCAAGCCCTTGGGGGACACATTAACCCGGCCCTCGTGGCCAGCAGTGGCCACAAAAAACATTGGCTGGCGGATGATGAAATTCATCAAGCTGGTGTTGAGTTTGGGGGCAGTGGGCATGGCAGCAGCAAAGACGCGCTTGGAAGTGAAGTCAATCAGAACTCAGCGCAAAATAAAAGCTGCTGGCAGGTTATGCCAACAGCTTTGTTTAGGCGTGAAATTTATCGCCACGCAAATAAATATTTATGCTGTGCCCCAGCGGGTGCCAGCATAGGGTGATGGGGTTTTGCGGGCGGCGTTTTGCGTGAAGAACGAGATGAGCAACACTGCAAACATAGCAACCGATGGCTGCCAACCGGGCTGGCCTGATGTGACATGGGCTGAGAAGGCCAAGATCAAATGATAAAACATGCCGGCATAGGCCAGATCACTCAGTGCCAGCGAAAAGCGCGAAAGGATGGCCACGGGGCCTAACACTTTCACGATGGGCAAAAGGTATGTGAGATAAACCGGATAGCCCAACTTCGGGAACATATCGGCCACCATCGGGTGGTTGAAGGTGTAAAGCCCAGCGCCTGCAAAATAAAGCGCGCAGAGCAAACCTGTTGCAATCCAATAAACATATTTTACTTTGATCATTTGTAACTCCATTTGTTGCTGTTTATTTGTCACAGGTTACACGCCATAGCAAGGCTTAATTTTGCACTGTGGAATGATCAGGCCAAGGTGGCGTCGATTACGGCTTTGAGGCCTGCTTCATTGACCAAGCTTGCGGCTTTTTTGGGTTTGAACCATTTGCGTTTGCGCTGACCTTTTTCTGGCCATTCGCGCAAAAGTTTAGACACTTCCAGCGGGTAAATCATCACCACGCAATCAATCACCACGCCAGATTTTTTCTTTTTCTTATAGGCATAACCACCAATGGATTTTTCGTTGATGTGGCCTTTAATGCCAGCCTCTTCAAAAGCCTCTTGGGCGGCGGCTTCATGATCAAGCTCACCATCCATGGGCCAGCCTTTGGGGATGACCCAACGTTTGGTTTCCCGCGAGGTGATCAACAACACCTCAATGCCGTGTTTGCCTTTGCGATAAGGCAAGGCACCAATTTGTTTATGGTGTTCCAAGGCTGTCACAATATGAAACGAGCCAACCAATAAAAGATTGCAGACATTAAAGCAGCTGCTGGCATGGTGATAACCCACGCCCAGACAATGCTTGAAGCAAGACCCCAACGCACAGATGAACTGCGCCGCGCTGTGCCAGCCCCGATGATAGCACCCGTGATGGTGTGGGTTGTAGAAACCGGAATGCCAAGGCCCGTAGCCATGAACAACGTGATGGCCCCTGCCATATTGGCGCAAGCGCCTTGCATGGGCGAAAGCTTGGTGATTTTTGATCCCATGGTGTGAACGATTCTCCAGCCACCCAGCATCGTACCCATGCCCATTGTCACATAACAGGCGAAAATGGCCCAGCTTGGAACGGTGAATTCTTTATAGACGTGGTTTGAATAGAGCAGCCCGGCGATGACGCCTGCGGTTTTTTTGGGCATCATTGCTGCCATGGCCAATTGAATAAAGCGCTGATGAGAGCAATTGCAATTTGCGGAAAATGCCGTCGGCCCATGTGGGGTTGGCTTTGGCAAAAGCCCAGCTGGCCATAATCATCACAAGAATGGCAATAAGGAAACCCGTCAAGGGCGAAAGCACAATGGCATAAATGGTTTTGGACAAGCCACTCCACAAAATGGCGCTGGGGCCAGCTTTGGCCATGCCTGCGCCCACAATGCCGCCCACCAAAGCGTGAGATGACGAAGAAGGAATGCCTAAAAGCCAGGTGATCACATTCCACACAATGGCACCCGCCAATGCGCCCAAGACTACGGCGTTATCAACCAAATCTGGCGAGATGATGCCTTTGCCAACAGTGTTGGCCACATGGGCTTCAAACAAAAAGAACGCAACGAAGTTGAAAAACCCGGCCCACAGCACAGCTTGCACAGGCTTTAACACGCGGGTTGAAACAACTGTTGCAATGGCGTTGGCCGAGTCGTGCATGCCATTCATAAAATCAAAAGCCAGTGCCACGATGATTAAGGCAATCACCGTGCCGTTGAATGCACTCATGTCCATCAGCCGATTTCCCTAAACGTGTTCAATGACGATGCCGGCGATGGTGTGGGCCACGTCTTCAAATTTATCGGCAACCTTTTCAAGATGGCCATAAACCTCAGAACCGATGATGAAGGCCATGGCATCCTTCTTGGCTTTGGTTTTGAGCAGTGCTTTCAAACCATTTTCGTGATGCCTGTCTGATTCATCTTCAATGGCAATCATCTTGCCGCAGAGTTGATGAAGCTTGGCTTCATTGGGCGAAAGGTTGCGCAGCAGCGGCAGAACTTCGATCAACAGTGTTGCCAAATGCACAGCCTCATCGGCCATGATTTTCATGTTGGGTTCAAACGATTTCACATCAAACAGCAAAATAGATTTTGCAGTTTTGTTCATTTGATCAATCGCATCATCCATATCATTGATAAGGTTTTTAATATCGCTGCGATCAAATGGCGTGATGAAGCTTTTGCGCAAGGCTTCTGAACTTTTTTCTGCAAGGTGATCTGCTTCATCTTCAGATTTCATCAGGGCTGCGCAATGGGCTTGGATGGTTTTTCCACCTTGAAAAATTGCTGCCAATGATTTTGCTGCTTCAAGAGATTTTGCTGCGTGGGCCTCGAACAGATCGAAGAATTTATCTTCGCGCGGCATCAATTTCTTCAAAAAACCAACCATTGCAACGTCCCTGACTGTTCGAATGTGACAATCATATGACAGATTTATGACAAGGGTGAAATGGCTTTAGCGTTTTATGAACCGCAAATAGTTCTGGCCACGGCCTTCACGCACCGCCTTGGCTTCATAACGGGTGCGTGTCCAATTTTCAAAAGGCTGTTGATCATCGCCATGCTCTATAAAAAGCTTTGAGGCCGAAATATGATCGCGTGTCCACACCACATAATCATCAATGTCTGACGCGAACCAAAAATCGCCGGCGGGTTTTAACACGCGGTGAATCTGTTCAAGGTTTGAGGCCGATACAAAGCGGCGCTTTTGTTGGCGTAATTTTGGCCAAGGATCAGGGTAGAGTAAATACACCCGTTCAAACGATTGCGCGGGCAGATTTTCCAACAGCACACGGGCATCTCCATAATGCACGCGCACATTTTTAAGCCCACGCGCTTCAATTTCGCTTAATAATTTTGCCACGCCGTTTAAATATGGCTCGGCCCCCAAAATTGTCACGTCTGGGTTAAGGGCCGCTTGGTGGGCCAGATGTTCGCCACCACCAAAGCCAATTTCAAGCCAGCGCCGCTCTTTTGCATTGTTTAGCGGGGCTGATAAATCCACCGCCACCTGCGGCAGCAAAGTTTCCATCAAGCCAACATGGATGCGGCGCAAAGGTTTCCCCTTGCGCCGTCCATAAAATTGGAATTTTGGGATGTCTGAGATTATTTCACCGCTGCTTTGAGCGCCGCAGCAAGATCGGTTTTTTCCCATGAGAAGCCACCATCTTTTTCGGGCTTCCTACCAAAATGGCCATAGGCCGAGGTGCGGGCATAAATGGGCTTGTTCAAATCCAAATGCGTGCGAATGCCGCGTGGTGATAAGTCCATCACCTTGCGCAAGGCTTTTTCAATCTTGGCATCATCCACTTTTCCAGTGCCGTGAGTATCAACATAAACCGACAAGGGTTGGGAAACGCCAATGGCATAGGCCAATTGGATGGTGCATTTTTTAGCAAGCTTTGCAGCCACCACATTCTTGGCCAGATAACGCGCGGCATAGGCGGCTGACCTGTCAACCTTTGTTGGGTCTTTGCCAGAGAACGCGCCGCCACCATGAGGTGCTGCACCGCCGTATGTATCCACAATAATTTTGCGTCCTGTGAGGCCCGAATCACCATCGGGGCCACCGATATAAAATTTGCCGGTGGGGTTCACATGCCACACAGTGTCTTTGCTGATCCAGCCCTTGGGCAAAGCCTTTTTCACGTAGGGAGTAACAAGTTTCAAAACATCTTTCGATGTCATTGATTCATCCGTGTGCTGATGAGATACAACAATTTGCGTGGCGCCAACGGGTTTGCCGTTTTTATATTTCACCGTAACCTGGCTTTTGGAATCTGGCCCAAGTTTGGCGGCCGCACCCGAATGACGCGCCTCGGCCAACAATTGCAAAATGCGTTGTGAATAATAAAGTGGTGCCGGCATCAAATCTGGCGTTTCATCACAGGCATAACCAAACATAATGCCTTGGTCGCCAGCACCTTCATCTTTATGGGCAGCAGAATCCACACCTACAGCGATATCGGCTGATTGATCATGCAGCAGAATTTCAATTTTGGCAGTTTCCCAGTGGAAACCATTTTGTTCATAGCCAATGGCTTTGATTGCTTTGCGGGCAACCGCTTCAATCTTTGCATGGGTGACAGATTTTGGCCCGCGGGTTTCGCCCGCAATCACAATACGATTGGTTGTGGCCAAGGTTTCGCAAGCCACGCGCACGGCCCAAGGGTCCATGCCCTCGGCCAAGGCTTCGCGGAAAAACAGATCCACCACTTCATCTGAAATACGGTCGCACACTTTGTCTGGGTGGCCCTCAGACACAGATTCACTGGTAAACAGGTAAGAGCTGCGCGCCATGGATATCTCCTCAATCGGCTGTTCGAACTATCACATAAAGATATCCTTATGCGCTTTTCAGCTCTCATACAGCGATTTTTGCGAGATTCAAGGCCTTCGGCGAAACTTAACCTTCGCTTTCAACAATCAATTTGGCCAAACTGGCAATCAGTTTGCGCTTTTTGGGCGTATCAGCGTCTTTGAAAGCCTTAGCCAATTGAATGCCCTCAGACGACATCATGGCGGCACTGAACTCATCATTCGCATTGGGTTCGCGCAAGCCATCCACACCTTCTGCGCCGGGCAAGCCATCATAGAAAAATTGAACCGGCACGCCTAAGGTTTTAGAAGCATAAAACAACCTGCTGGCGCTGATGCGGTTAGAGCCCTTTTCATATTTTTGAACTTGCTGGAAGGTGATGCCGAGCAATTCGCCCAAACGTTCTTGGCTCATGTTAATCAACTGGCGACGCATTCTGATGCGGGCACCGACGTGAACGTCGATATAGTTGGGGTCTCTACGTGTCATTTATTTCCTCAGACCGATGCCCCCAGCCTGTTTGATTAACGCACAACTAAAAAGAAAATTAATCGCCCATTGCGCTTTTGTCATACATTAGACGTAGCGTTACCATTTCACAACAATTTTCATTCTTTTTCGATCAATAGGATTATTATTTGTTTAAGATTTTCCCAACGGCCAAAAATAACAACATGATGAATCCAACCCAATATTCGCCCAGACGGCTGTAGATTGTCGCCCCAACAGGTTCAGGCAACACCACATCAAAAGCGCCCACACTGTCGAGTTGCGATTTGAACACCTCACGGCCCAGCGGATCCATAATGGCCGAAATGCCGGTATTGGCGGCCCGTGCAACAGGCAAACCAGATTCAATGGCCCGCAAGCGCAATTGGGCCAAATGTTGATAAGGCCCTGCCGAGTTTCCAAACCACCCATCATTCGTAACGTTAACCAAAAGCCCGGGGCGCTTTTGCGCATCGTAAAGCGCGCCCGGAAAAATGGCTTCATAACATACCGACATGCCGACCAACCCCAAGCCCGGCACATCCATTGTGGAAGGGCCAACGCCCGCTTTAAAACTTCCCGGCAAGTTAACAACTTTGCGCAACCCTAAAGGTTCCAACAACCAAGCCATGGGCAAAAATTCACCGCCGGGCACTAAGTGCCATTTATCATAGGTGGCCCTCACCTGAGCTTGATCATCAAACACCAAGATACTGGTAAAGTAATCAGCGTCATCACGCGGGCTTTGGCGCCGGACGGCACCTGTCATTAAAATTTGGTTTGGCTTCAGTGCCGCTTTCAATTCAGCTTTTCCATCTGCACTTTCTTCAATCAGAAACGGCACGGCCGATTCTGGCCAGATGATATGCGTAATGGTCTGGCCCGTTGAAGATGGCGCAGAGGTGAGCGCTTTCAGCTGGTCAAAAATTTTCCGCGCATTGCCTTCCCGCCATTTATCGCTTTGGCTGATGTTGGGCTGCACCAAGCGCAGCATAATGCCTGAACGATAATGTGTGGGATTTTCGGAAAGCCGCCACTGGCCCCAACCATAAGAAAGTGGCAACAGCGCCAGAATGATTACAGCACCCGCTTGAACATTTCGCTTGCCAGATAAAAGCCCATGGGGGGTGGCTGACCAAGCCCAGATCATAGCGGTCAAGCCCGTCATGCCAACCACTGATGCAAGCTGTTCAACGCCGGCCATTCCATCTGCCGCTTGGCCAAAAACTGCCCACGGGAAACCTGTTAGAATATTGCCGCGCAGCCATTCAAACAGCGCCATGGAAAATGGCAGGCTGAGAAATAATGGAACGCGGCGGCTTGCCAAAAGTACCGCAAGAAAAGCTGCTGTCCCCCAGAACAGTGCCATTCCGCCCGCCAATGCGCCCAAGGCAAAAGGCATCATCCAGATATCGCCAGCGTTTACAAAAAACGCAAAGGTAATCCAATGCAAAGCCGCAACAAAATAACCAAAGCCAAAACACCATCCCAATGAAAAAACCTTCAGCGGGTGGCTTTGCATTTCAGTTTCAAGGCCAACCAACACCAGCGGAATGGTGATCAGCAAAACCCACCACGCATCAACCGGAGGCATGGCCAGAGCTGAAATAACACCCAGCGCAAAAAGTTTTGGTGATTTTTTTGAACGCATCGTCTGGATTAAGAAACTGTTCACTTTTGGCCTATCAATGGGAAATGTGGGTGAGTTAAGTTGCGTGTGTAAGAAGGTTTCGCTTCGGCGAATCAAGACTATGGGGGACATCGATGACTTTACAGCCAATGGCGCATCCAGCGACAGAAATTGCTCACATCTTGAGCATCACACAACAGCACAATGGTTTTGCTAAATTAAACTCCAGCCAGCGCAGGCTTTTGCTGGCGGCCCTTTTGGCGTCGGTTATTCCGGTGGATGGCCGCATTCACGTCAATGAGGTTGGTCATTTTTCTGATCATCTGAAAAAGCGTTATCAATTTTCAGATGACATGGTGAAATATGCTCTTGGCTTGATCAAAAATAATCTTTCACCAGAACATCTGGCCCAAGCCACAAAGCAGCTGCCCGAAATGCTCAGCATGGAAGACCGGGTGAACCTGGTTGGCATGTTGTGGGATTTAGCCCTTTGCGATTTTGAATTGCATAGCCTTGAAGAGGCCTTGATTTACAAGATTGCAGATCAAGCAGGCGTGCCGCGAAAGCGCGTGGCTGAAGAACAGGCCAAAGCGACCAGGCAAAACGCCGTTGCACGCTAACGGTTTTTTGCCACCGCTTCGGCCATGCTGCACATAATTTCAAACATCATCACGGTGCCTGCATAAGCCGTCATGCCAGAAGCATCAAAGGGCGGAGACACTTCAACCACATCAGCGCCCACAATGTTAAGGCCGCGCAATTCGCGCAACATTTGCTGGGCTTGGAATGTGGTGAAGCCGCCAATTTCTGGCGTGCCTGTGCCTGGCGCATAAACCGGATCCAACATGTCAATGTCAAAGCTGACGTAGGTTTCCTTGTCGCCTACAATTTTGCGGGCCTCAGCCATAATGGCCTTCGGGCCTTTTTCCATCGCCTCTTCGATGCGCACCAAACGCACACCCATTTTTTCGCCATAGGCAAAATCATCATTGTCATACATTGAACCGCGAAGGCCAATTTGAATGGTGCGTTTGGGGTCAAGCACGCCCTCTTCAATGGCGCGCCTGAAGGGTGTGCCATGGGTATATTTAAAGCCTCCGAAATAACTGTCATATAAATCGGTGTGGGCATCAAAATGGATCATGCCCACAGGTTGCTTTTTGCCAAGGCTGCGCAAAATCGGAAGCGAACACAAATGATCCCCGCCTGCTGATAAGGGTCTGATGCCCACATCAACCAGTGCCTGAATATGTTTTTCAACGCGGATCAGAGTGTCGTCAACGCTTGCGGGATTGACTGAACAATCGCCGAGATCTGCCACATTGGCCAAATCATAAGGTACCACTTGGGTTGTTTGGTGCATGCGGCGAACCATGGATGATTGATCACGCATTTGCCGCGGCGCATGGCGCGGGCCTGGCCTGTTCGTCGTGCCGCCATCCCATGGAATGCCAACCACACCAATATCTATGTTTGTGGCTTGGTCTAACGCCACATAGGGCAAACGGAAAAATGTGGCCACGCCGCCAAAACGTGGGGTTACAAGGCCAGACATCGGTTGATTGAAGGGCGGGTGATTTGATTTTGACATGGGCAATCTCCTAACCCTAACCATAGCGGCAAATTCGCTTGTGCCAAGTCGCAAACACCATGGATTTTATGGTGCCAGTGTGGAAATGTTCATCCATGACAAAGCAGTTTGATTTCATCGTAATTGGCGCTGGCATTGCCGGGGCTTCCGTTGCCGCCCATTTGGCTGAACAGGCCTCTGTTGCCATTTTGGAAATGGAAGATCGCGCGGGCTATCACACCACAGGCCGTTCCGCCGCCGCCTATGAGCCCAACTATGGGCCAAAACCGATCCTTGCTTTTGCGCGGGCCAGCGGCGCGTTTTTCCATACGCCGCCAGTAGGTTTTGCTGATGCGCCATTGTTGACCAAACGCCTTTCTCTGATGTTGGTGCCTGCCAGCCAAGGTGACAATGCCGAAATGTTTCTCAGCGATGCCAGCAGCGTCGAAGAAATTTCAACGAACGACATTAAAAAGCTTTGGCCTATTCTTCGCGATGGATATGCTACACGCGGCTTTGTTGATCATTCAACCGGAGATCTTGACGTTGATCTTATCCATCGGGGCTATTTGAAACTATTCAAAGCGCGGGCTGGAAAAATGTTTTTAAACAGTGCTGCACAAACGATTTCACGCCAAGGAAACATGTGGCACGTTCAAACACCGCAAGGCGAATTTACCACAAAAAACATTGTCAATGCGGCGGGCGCTTGGGGTGATCATGTCGCAAAATTGGCGGGCATAAAAGCGGTGGGATTAATACCAAAGCGCCGCTCCATCGGGGTTATTCCCATTGAAGGCTATGCTGATTTTATGGCCTGGCCTTTTGTGGTTGATGCCGCTGAAACTTGGTATTGCAAACCCCAAAGCGGCAAGATGATTGTATCTTCTGCCGATGAAACGCCAGTTGAACCTCATGACGCCTTTGCCGATGATATGGCCATTGCAACAGGCATTGAGCGTTTGATGGAAGCTTCAACACTGGACGTGACACGGCTTGAACATTCCTGGGGTGGGCTTCGTACTTTTGCGCCTGATGGTTCACCCGTTATCGGATTTGATCCGCGTGCGGAGGGTTTTTTCTGGCTGGTTGGCCAAGGCGGCTATGGCATTTTATCTGCACCTGCACTTTCTCGTGTTGCAGCGGCAATGGCCTTGCGCAATCCTGTGCCTGAAGATGTTTTAGAAGCTGGCTTAAACATGGCGGATATTTTGCCAGATCGGTTTTACCCATGAATACACGCGCGGAACATTCCATTGGCGAGGCTTTGGTAGGCCTGCTTGAAGCTTATGACGTTGAGATGATCTTTGGCATTCCAGGCGTTCATAACATTGAAATGTATCGCGCCTTGCCGCGTTCCAAAATTCGCCACATCTTATCGCGCCATGAACAGGGCGCTGGTTTCATGGCCGATGGCTATGCCCGCGCCACCGGAAAGCCCGGTGTGTGTTTTACAATTTCTGGCCCGGGCGTTACCAATATTCTAACACCCATGGGGCAGGCTTGGTCTGATAGTTCGAATGTGTTGGTAATTTCAACAGCGCTTGACGTTGCCTTTTCAGCGCAGGGCCGCGGGCGTTTACATGAAATGATTTCACAAATTGATGCGGCAAAATCTGTTACTCAATTTGCCAGCAGGGCTTATACCGCACAGGATGTGCAAAACGCGCTCGCTGCTGCATTTGCACGCTTTGCAACGCAACGTCCGCGCCCCGCTTATCTTGAAGTGCCGCTGGATATTTTATCACAGCCCGCTGGCAAGGGCTGGGATGCAGTGGCATTGCCAAAGCGGGCGCTGGCGCATGGTGACCAAATTGCCGCCGCAGTCTTGAAAATGAATTCAGCCAAAAAGCCATGCATCGTTTTGGGTGGCGGCGCAAATGGTGCGGGTGGCTATGCTTTGCAGATTGCAGAAAAGCTAGGCGCGCCCATTTTGCACACGGTGGCAGGGAAAGGTTCCGTTCCAGCCAATCATCCGCTGGTATTGGGTTCGTGCTTGGGCCAAGATTTTGCCCGCGAGTTTTTAAAATCATCAGATTGTATTTTGGCGGTGGGCACCGAATTATCTGAAACGGACTTTTGGGTTTTGGATTTTGCCATTACTGAAAACCTAATTCGCGTCGATCTTGATCCTGAAGCACTGGCCAGGCCCCACCGCGCAGTGATCGCCATATTGGCTGATGCCGCGCCAACATTGCAGGCGCTTGAACAGGGTATCGCATCACGCAAAGCACCCGCGATCAACGCGCCACAAATCCAGCCCAATGCGTTGCGGCAGATGTTGGTGAAAATCTTAGATGTAATCCGCGAAGCTTTGCCGCTAGAAACCGTTGTGGCCTCAGACATGACGCAGATTGCTTATGCCGCCAATGAAATTTTCCCCATGTTTAACCCGCGCACCTGGCTTCACCCTTCAGGCTTTGGCACATTGGGCTTTGCTTTGCCAACTGGCATTGGCGCAAAATTTGGCGTGGGCGAAACGCCCGTTGCGGTTTTGGTTGGTGATTATGGTTTTCAATATACTTTGAATGAGCTTGGCACCGCAGTTGAACATAAACTGCCCTTGGTGATTTTGTTGTGGAACAATAATGCCCTTGGCCAGATCAGAGACAACATGGTGGACGCGGGCATTCAGCCCCATGCTGTAACATTGCTCAACCCAGATTTTCAAATGTTGGCCAAGGCCTATGGCGCGTTTTCAGAAAAGCCAGAAACTTTGAAAGCCTTGGCCACGGCAATCAAAACCGCATTGAAGGCCAACGGCCCCACGGTGATTGAAATGACACCGCGCATGTTGGATTGATGAAAGAATGGGCGATTATCTTTGATGTCGACGGCGTTTTGCTGGAGCTGACACGCGATGAAGAAGAGCTTTTTTTTGAGCCCTTTGGTGCATATTTAGACCAAACAAAACTTTCGCGGGATTGGAATAGTTATGCCTTTCGCAATGATGAAGATATTATAAAAGAAATTCTATCCGCGTATCAATTGCCTTCTGGTTTGGCCCCGAAGATTAGCACAAATTATTTGAACGCGCTGCAAGACAAGCTTGAACATCGTGAGATTATTTCACAACCCATCGCAGGTGCTTCAGCGTTGTTGCTCGAACTTTCCAAGCTTGCGCAATTGGGAATTGCCACCGCCAATTTTCGCGAAGCCGCGGCCCTTCGCTTGCAACAAGCCGAGATGTGGCACGCTGTTAAAGACTTTGCATTCGGTGCAGATGGCGGCGGGGCAAAATCTGTCATCTTGCAACGCGCCATCACGTCTTTAAATCGCCCTAAAAACCGAATTATCTTTATTGGTGACAATTTGAATGATGTTCAGGCAGGCTTACAAAACGGGGTGCATTTTATTGGCTTCAGCAGCGATGAAAAAAGACTGGCTTTGTTGGCCAATACTGGCGCAAAAGTATGTGCAAAATCGCACGATGAAACCGCAAGAATCATATCGGGTATTATGACCAACAATAAAATTGGGAAAGCCAATGTCTGAACACAGTCAATTTGCACTTTTAAAAACGCGCCGCTTTTTGCCACTTTTCTTGGCCCAAGCCATTGGCGCCTTTAACGACAATGCATTTCGCTTGGCGTTGGCCACGCTTTATATTTATGGGCCGCTTCGATCTGTTGTCAGCGATCCTGATCAAGCCAATGCCACGATGGCCGCGCTGCTTGTGATGCCGTTCTTTTTGTTTTCAGCACTGGCTGGCCAACTTGCCGATAAATTTGACAAAAGCGTTATTGCCAGGCGGGTGAAGCTGGTTGAAATCGCCTTCGTGGCCGTGGCCAGTTATTCGCTCTACACGCAAAATGTGCCGCTGCAATTTACATGCGTGTTTATTGCGGGCGTGCTTTCAACATTTTTTGGGCCGATTAAATATTCCATTCTGCCGCAACATTTGCACAAGCAAGAATTGTTGGGCGGCAATGGGTTGATTGAAACGGGCACATCCATTTCCATTTTGCTGGGCATGTTGTTTGGCAGTTATTTTATATTGGCGGGCTTTGGGCGGCACTTTGTTTCAGGCACCATGATTGGCCTTGCGGTCTTGGCTTACGTTGCAACGTGGTTCATTCCTAAAGCGCCATCAGCCCAACCTGAAATGAAGATCAATTGGAATTTGTTTTTAGAAACATGGGATGTGATCAAGCTTGCAAAAGAAAAGCGCGATGTCTGGCTTTCGCTTTTGGGTATTTCATGGTTCTGGTTTTTGGGCGTGGTGTTTTTGTCGCAAATTCAGCCCTTCACCAAAGATATTCTGCACGCTGATCTCACCACCTCAACTTTCATTCTTGCGGTGTTCAGCATTGCCACAGGTGTTGGTTCAGCGTTTTGCAATGTGCTTTTGAAGGGCAAAGTTACGTTGAAATATGTGCCGCTTTCGGCCTTGTTGCTCAGCCTGTTTATTTTTGATTTGTATTTTTCATCGGCGCGCTTTGGCATGATCAGCAGTGATGCGGCACCTGCAACGTCTGGCGTTCTTCTCAGTCATTTCTCGGGCTGGCATGTGTTGTTTGATTTATCGGCCATTGCCTTTTGCTCGGGGCTTTTTGTTGTGCCGTTGTTTGCGTTGATGCAGGCCCGCACGCCCTATTATCGCCGCGCACGCATCATTGGTGCCAATAATATTGTGAACGCCGTTTTCATGGTTGTGGCCTCGTTGCTCTCTGGCGCATTGCTGGCGCGCGGCATGAGTGTGAGCATGGTTTATGTGCTTCTGGGCGTGGCCAATTTGGGCGTGGTGGCTTATCTGGTGTTCTCGCTTCCACAAACTTTGTTTGCTGCCTTTGCGCGCTTTGCCATGCGATTGCTTTACCGCGTGGAAATTCGTGGGATGGAACATTATCACGCTGCAGGCAAAAAGGTTTTGATTGTGCCGAACCACACTTCGTTTCTGGATGGGCCATTGCTCTCCGTGTTCCTGCCAGAAAAAGCGGCCTTTGCGATTAACACTTATATGGCCAAGGCGTGGTGGGTGAGGCCCGCTTTTGCGCTTTCAGATATGATCCCGATTGACCCCACCAATCCCTTGGCGTTGCGCGAACTTGTAAACCGCATGAAGCGCAACCAGAAAGTTGTGATTTTTCCCGAAGGGCGTTTGACCACAACGGGCGGTCTGATGAAAATTTATGAAGGGCCCGCCGCCATTGCCAATATGGCGGGCGCCAATGTTTTGCCGCTACGTATTGATGGCGCATTATATTCGCCCTTCTCGCGCATGCGCGGCAAACTGCGCCTCAAATGGTTTCCCAAAATCACGCTGACATTTTTGCCGCCAGTGAAATTTGATACGCCGGAAGGACTAAGGGGTGCGGACTTACGCGAACGCCAAGGCGAAAAACTTTATGATGTGATGGCCAATATGATGTTCAAAACATCGAACATTGATCGAACACTCTGGCAAACCTTGCTTGATGCCGTGGCAACACACGGCAAGGGCCGCGTGGTGCTTGAAGACATTCAACGCCAACCCATAAACTATGGCCGCGTGATGATGGGCAGCATGATTTTGGGGCGCAAGCTTGCGGCTTTAACGCCGGGCCAAAAAAACGTTGGTGTGTTGTTGCCCAATGCCAATGCCGTGGTGTTGACGCTCTTTGGCTTGATGATCAACGGCAAGGTTCCCGCCATGTTGAATTTCTCAACGGGTGCGGTCAACATGTCGGCTGCATGCAGCGCGGCGCAAGTTCACACCATCATCACTTCGCGCAAATTTATCGAGGCCGGCGAAATGCAGGCCGATATTGCTCTGCTGGGCGCCAGTTGCAAAATCATTTATCTGGAAGATGTGCGCGCCGATATCAGAACCTCAGATAAAGTTTTTGGTGTTGCCGGAAAATATTTCCCAACATTTTTCTCGCGCGGCGCTGAAACCAATGTGAACGCACCTGCGGTTATTTTATTCACGTCAGGCTCGGAAGGTGTGCCCAAGGGTGTTGTGCTTTCGCATCGCAATTTAAATGCCAATTGGCAGCAAGCAGCAGCGCGCGTGGCCTTCACACCTGATGATACAATTTTTAATGCACTGCCGGTGTTCCATGCCTTCGGGCTTTTGGCCGGATTGTTGTTGCCGTTGTTCAGCGGCATTCGCACATTTTTATATCCATCGCCCCTGCATTATAAAATAATTCCAGAGCTGTGTTACGACACGAATTCAACCGTGGTGTTTGGCACCGACACGTTTTTAACGGGCTATGCGCGCAATGCCCATGCTTATGATTTTCATTCCATTCGCTTGGTTGTGGCCGGCGCTGAACGCGTGAAGCCTGAAACACGGCAGATATGGATGGAGAAATTTGGCCTGCGCATTTATGAAGGCTATGGCACAACCGAATGCTCTCCGGCCTTGGCCATCAACACGCCCATGCATTATCGTTCAGGATCTGTTGGCCAATTGTTTGATGGCATTGAAGCCAAGCTTGAACCCGTTGAAGGCATTGAAAATGGTGGCAGACTTTTTGTGAAAGGCCCCAACATCATGTTAGGTTATCTGCGGGCAGATAACCCCGGCGTGATTGAGGCCCCGCCAGGTGGTTGGTATGACACCGGCGATATTGTGAATATTGATGAGCTAAATTATGTGACAATTTTGGGCCGCGCTAAGCGTTTCTCAAAAATTGCAGGCGAGATGATTTCGTTGACCGCCATCGAGATTAAATTGCAAAAGCTTTACCCTGATTTTGTTCACGCTGTTGTGGCTGTGCCCGATAAAAAGAAAGGTGAACAGTTGGTGCTTTTCACCACACTGCCAAAGCCAGATCGCAAAGACATTGCAGCCGGCTTAAAGCAGGAAGGAGCCAGTGATTTTATGGTGCCAAAGACCATGATTGCATTGGCCACATTGCCGCTTTTAGGCTCTGGCAAGACGGATTATGTCAGTTTAAACCGCATGGCTTTGCAACACGTTGACAGCTGATGTGTTTCTTGCGACAGCCGCTGCAACAAGGTGAGATAATACCATGCGGCTTGCGAAAATTGCGGATCGACTTCAAGGCTTGGGCGCTGATAAATGGGCGGTTCATCTTGAAGGCAAGATGCGTGCGGCCCAAGGTGAAGACGTAATCTTTTTGTCGATTGGCGAGCCTGACGCAGCGCCGCCCCAAAGTGTTCTTGATGTGGCATCTGCCCAAATGAACAATGGCCGTTTGAAATATAGTTCAGGCCAGGGTGAGCCCAATGTTCTGGCGGCTCTTTCACGCCATTACACAAAGCAAACGGGCCGCGCGATTGGGCCTGATCAATTCATGTTTTTGCCGGGGACACAGACAGCACTTTCCGTAGCGTTTTTATCGATCCTTGATGAGGGCAATGAAGTGCTGATGTTTGACCCCTATTATGCCACCTATGAAGCCTTGGTGCGCTTGCCCGGCGGCATTCCCGTGCCTGTGCCGCTTGATCCTGACCGTGGCTTTCACCCCGATTTGAAATTGTTGGAAGCAGCCATAACGCCACGCACTCGGGCCGTATTACTAAATTCACCCAGCAACCCAACGGGCGCTGTATTTACTGCCGAAGAAGTGAAAGCCATTGGTGCAATGGCTGCCAAGCATGATCTGTGGCTTGTGTCTGATGAGGTTTATGCCAATCTTGTGCATGGCAATCATGTGTTCACCTCGCCGTTTTTTGATCAGGCATTAGAGAACCGTGTGATTGTGTGTTCATCCATTTCAAAGTCCCATGCCCTGCCCGGCTTTCGCTGTGGGTGGATTGCGGCATCGGCTGATTATTGTGCCAAGGCCGTGGCTGTGGCTGAAAGCCTGTTGTTCGGTTCGCCGCAATTTTTGCAAGACGCGGTGGCCTTTGCGCTGGATACGCATTTTGTTGAGCTTGATCAGATGCAGCGGGATTATCAATTACGCGCAATGGCTGTGCTGGAAGGCTTAAGTGCTTGCAAAACGGTTTCCGCGCGCATGCCAGAAGGCGGCATGTTTGTGATGGTGGATGTGCGCAAAACCGGGCTTTCAGGCGAGGTTTTTGCGCGTGAATTGTTGCACAAGCATAATGTTGTCACCATGCCCGGTGAAAGTTTTGGTGCCTGTGGCCAAGGCCATTTGCGCGTTGCGCTGACTGTTGATGAAGCAACGATGCGAGAGGCCGCAAAACGCATCGCGGCCTTGGCAACATCGCTTAATTAACAGCGTCAACCAAGCCGCCATCACATTTGTTGCGGGCTTCATCGCCGGCCGATAACAATGTTGCCAGATTAGAGCAGCCGGGAATATCGCCGCGCAAGTTCAACGTCAGGCCAGAAAAGCGGCCTTGTTTGTCACATTCAACTTGCACGTGAGAACCTGTGCCTTGGCCAAAGCTTTCATCAAATTTGGCGCGAATATCCTCTGCCGAAACTTTGTTGCCGATGCTACCTGCGACAAGTTTTTGAACAGATGATGCGTTTACTTCGGCGGCCAAGCGCAATTCATCTTTAAAATATTGCTCAGCATTGTTTGCAGGATAGCACGTGCCGTGTTTAATCCATTCATCGCGCTGCAGGTTGGACATGGTGCCGGGCATGGCAACGTTCAACGCTTGGCGGGTTTGGTCGCTCAATTCAGGCTCGGGCAGCGCGTCCCACTGGTGTTGATCATCAAGCGCTGCAAGTTTGGGGTCAACATTGCAGAACTGGTTGCGGCGCGGTTGCGGCCAAAGCCCATGCAAAGTGAAATGGCTGGCTTCAAAAGATTGCCTAGTTTCGGCTTTACATTCAGCCTTGTCGCGCATGGCTTCACAGAAGGTTGGCTCCCAAGACAAAGCGAAAGCATAATATGGCACCTTGCCACCAAAGCCACGCGAATTGGGTTTTGGTTTAACCGTACCCATTGGTGAATTGATGGGCGTATTTGTGCTGGCTTGTTTTTGTTGGGGCGCGGGAATGGGGCTTGTCTTTTGGGCGGCCTCACTGTCGGTGGCACCACAGTCCAACAAAACCCAGCGCTGGGCCGGATGGGCGGAAGGCACCTCAATCCAATAGGCGGTTGCATCAGCCTTGTTTTCGCCCAGCAGGCGATAAGATTTGCCAGCCTCCACCGTGGCATTATCCGGGTTTGTGCCTTTTTTGAGTGAGATCACCGCCGCGCAAGATTTTGACGCTAAAAATTGGCCATCCAATTTCACTTGCGATTGTGCGGAAATGGCCAAACAAGCGATTGACAAAGAAAGAGCGATGCAAAGTTTCAAAATGGCCTCCGGAACAATGTTTCAAGTGCTTTGGCAATGAGGGACAATTTGGTCAACTACATAAAATTTTATGTTCGACCAAACAGCGCCGATTCACCTTCAATAGGATTTTCATTGTATTTCCGCTAAAAATAGGTATTATCCTATTATGAGTTCATCGACTTTGGCATTTTTGGGCGAAATTGAACAGTTTCTGGCCCGAACCGAAACTGATGCTACCACTTTGGGCAAAGCCGCTTTGGCTGATCCGAACTTCGTTTTTGATTTGCGCCAAGGCCGCGCCCCTTCCACCCGCACCATTGATAAAGTGAGAAACTGGATGTCTGCACGAAAACCGATAAGCCCACCCGTTGCGCGCGATCGCCTGACCCATCTTGAAAGGCTGGAGGCAGAATCCATCCACATCATCCGCGAGGTTGCCGCAGAATGTGAAAAGCCAGTGATGCTCTATTCCATTGGCAAAGATTCAGCAGTTATGTTGCATTTGGCCTTGAAGGCGTTTTATCCGGCAAAGCCACCGTTTCCGTTGTTGCATGTGGATACGCGCTGGAAGTTCCGCGAAATGATTGCCATGCGTGATGAAACCGCAAGGCGCTTGGGGCTAGATTTGATTGTGCACATCAATCCCGAAGGTGTCGCCAAAAATATCAATCCGTTTGACCACGGCTCAGCTTTGCATACGCATATTATGAAGACGGAAGGTTTGAAACAGGCCTTGGATCAACACGGCTTTGACGCTGCCTTTGGTGGTGCAAGGCGTGATGAAGAAAAATCACGCGCCAAGGAACGTATCTTTTCGTTTCGCGACACCAAACATCGTTGGGACCCTAAAAGCCAACGGCCTGAATTGTGGAACCTTTATAACGCACGCAAAAACAAGGGCGAATCCATTCGGGTGTTCCCCTTGTCGAATTGGACTGAACTTGACATCTGGCAATATATCGCCCGCGAAAACATCCCCATTGTGCCTTTGTATTTTGCCGCTGAACGCCCGGTG
>JAYWFC010000161.1:0-21418 GCA_043778995.1 Aestuariivirga sp. | reverse complement strand
TTGCCCGCTTTGTCTTTAAATTGCGTCATGCGGTTCAACCAGCCAAGGCGGGCCACGCAGTTAAAAATCCACGCAAGCTCAGCATGTTCAGCCACTTGCGATTGATTAAAAATGATGGAGCGCTTTGGATCAACACCACAGGCAACATAGGCCGCTGTGACATCGCGGATGGCTTGATGAAGCGCCTTCGGATCCTGCCACAAGGTGATGGCGTGCATGTCCACCACGCAATAGATGCACTCATTGCTTTCTTGCATCTTCACCCAATTCAACATGGCACCCAGATAATTGCCCAAGTGCAAATTGCCAGTGGGCTGCATTCCAGAAAATACGCGCGGGGAGAAAATCGACATCTCAAAAAACCTTGCTTAACGTTTGACGGCGGCCTTTAGCTCAGAAATTCGAAAAGCTCCAGTAAGTTGTGAGGCAGCAAAATAGCTGGCAATTCCCACAGCCATCAGCAGCAACAAGCCCCAAACGGCATGAATTGTATGCGTGCCTTCCGCGAAATTTTGGAAGATTAATAGATACACATCGACAAGTGCGGCCGCCATGATGGCAGTTGAAAGTATCATTGCGGGAATGCGTTTCCTGCAACGCTTATCAAAATCAAAATGGCCCAATTTATTGAGGCGTATATAAAGTTGGATGGCATTGGTCCATGCGGCAATTGTCGACGCCAAGGCAATACCCACATGGCCCATAAAAAATGAAAGCGTGAAACTGAAAAAGATGTTCACAAAAACCGACACAATGGCAAACACCATGGGGGTTCTGGTGTCTTCACGGGCATAAAAACCGGGTTGGAACACTTTGGTTAAGGAATAGGCCGGAAGGCCCGCCGCATAAGCAATAACAGCAGGCGTCACCTGAAATGTGTCAGAGGCCTTGAAGGCGCCATGTTCAAACACTGTGTGCAAAATTGGGCCGCTGATCGCCATCAACCCTGCTGCTGCGGGTAGCGTTAGAAAAAGTGAAAACTCAAGCGCGCGATTTGAAGCATCAAATGCGCCCTGTTCATCGCCTGCACGCAATTTGCGCGAAAGGGTTGGCAGCAGAACAACACCGATTGCCACACCGATCACCCCCAGAGGCAATTGATACAACCTGTCTGCATAATAAAGAAATGCCACGGCACCTGTGATGCCTGTTGCTATCATCGTGCCGATCAACAGGTTGATCTGCATGATGCCACCCGAAATAATTCCGGGGATAGAGCGTTTCACCACAAGTTTTACATCGGGTGTCAATCGCGGCCAACCGGGAAGCAGCCCCATGCCAGCGCGGCGACAGGCGATGGCCAACAATGTATATTGGGCCACACCTGAAAGGGTGACACCAATGGCAAAGATATATCCCGTTAGCGGCGTGTTGCCTGTCGCAAAAAACCAAGCCACGATGTTTGATAAAATCATGGTGATGTTGAGCAAGATGGGTGCTGCCGCAGCGGCGGTGAATTTGCCCAAGCTGTTTAACACACCGCCTTGCAATGCTGTGAGAGACATCAACAACAAATAGGGAAAACACACTTGGGTTAGGCCTGTGGCCAAGGCCAGCTTTTCGGGTGAGCCTTTAAAACCTGGCGCTATCACATAAATCAACCATGGCATGGCGGCGATTGCCAAGCTGGTGAAAATCAACATCCATGCCAAAAGGGCCGAGAACACTTCATGGGCAAAATGATAGGCCGCGGCTTCGCCTTCGCCCTCAGCTTTGCGCGAAAACAGGGGCACAAAGGCCGAATTAAACGCACCTTCGGCAAACAGTGTTCTGAACAGATTGGGAATGCGCTGGGCCACAAAAAATGCTTCGGCAACCCCGCCTGTGCCCAAGGTGAAGGCCACAAGCTGATCGCGCACAAAGCCTAAAACCCGGCTGATGGTGGTATAACCCCCAACTTTGGCGGCTGAACGAATGATGGACATTTAAATCACGTCTATTTCAACTTATCGATGTGATTAAGGCATTAAAGCCAAAAGCTTAACGAAATTAACCAAGTGTTTTGGCGGGGGTTAAAACCTCAGTCAGGGCTTTTTCAATCCGGCTGGTACGATTTTCATTGGTGATTTTCGCTCCGGTCAGATCTGTCACATAAAATACGTCGACCGCCTTTTCACCGAATGTGGTGATGTGGGCTGATGCAATGTTCAAATTCAAATGGAACAGCGCTTCCGTTAATGCATGGAGCAGGCCCACCCGATCAAGCCCGTTGATTTCAACAATGGTGTTTTTGTTGGATGACATATTGTCCACGACCACACGGGGAACAACCGTAAAGGCTTTGGCCCTATCCGGCATTTGCTGCACACGGGCCAGTTCTTCACGCAGGCGAATTTTTCCTTCAAGCACGCGCTTGATTGATTCAACCACGCGGCCAGCGCGGCGGAATTCGTCCACATCTTCTTTAAATTCTCGTGCCAATAAAATCGTGTCCAGCGCCATGCCATCTATTGTTGTAAAAATATGTGCGCCCAGAATATTGCCGCCCGCTGCTGCACAAGCACCGGTGATCAAGGCCAGCAAGCGCGGATGATCAGGCGTGAACACAGTGATTTCAGTAATGCCAGTAAACTGATCGGTGTTTACATCCGTTGCAATTTGACCAGGAACTGCCTTTGCCATCACTTCATGTTGACGCAGCTGGCGTTCGGTGGGCACATTGAGCCAATAGGGATCATAGTGGCGGGCCGAAATTTTGCGTCGTTCGGCCTCACCGATATTTTTGGCTTTGGCAAAAAATGCTGATTGCGCTTCAAGAACACGGTCTTTGCGCGTGGTGGTGGAATGGCCACCAGAAAGAATGGGTTCTGCTTCAAAATAAAGCGTGCGCAACAATTGGCCTTTCCAACCATTCCACACGCCGGGGCCAACGGCGCGAATATCAGCCACGGTTAAAATCACCAGCAGCTTTAAACGCTCTGGGCCTTGAACAATTTGGGTGAAATCCAGAATGGTTTTGAAGTCATTCAAATCGCGCATCTGAGATGTTTCGCTCATCAACAAATGATAACGGATGAGCCACGCCACCAAATCAGTTTCATCTGCCGACAAGCCCAACCGCGGACAAAGTTCATGGGCAATAGCTTCGCCTGCAATGGAATGATCTTCGGGCCTGCCTTTGGCAATATCATGCAGCAAGGTGGCCACAAACAAGGCGCGGCGTGACGACAAAGTTTTGAAAATTTCAGCAGACAAGGGATGATCTTTGGCCAGCAGACCATTTTCGATATTGGTTAAAACCCCAACGGCACGGATCAAATGTTCATCAACCGTATAGTGGTGATACATATTGAATTGCATCATCGCCACGATCTTACCGAATTCGGGAATGAAGCGGCCCAGAACGCCCGCCTCATTCATCGCACGAAGCAAAGATTCAGGTGCAGCTGTTTTGCACAAAATATCCATGAAAATTTTATTGGCTTCACGATTGTTGCGCAAACGATCATCAATCAAACGGAATGACTTTCGCATCAACTTTAAAGCATCGGGGTGAATTTCGATCAGACCTTCGCCTGAAAGTTTGAAAATGCGCAAAATGTTAACGGGATCATTTTCAAAAACAAAATCATCCACCACGCTGAGGCGGCCATTTTCAATTTTAAAGCTTTTGGCCAAATCTATTTTGGCACCGCGTTTGGGCAAAAACTTGGCGATCAATCGCGAAATTGAAGGCGCATCTTTAAAATGTTTCTGTTCCAAACTTGCGCAGAGAATGCGGGTAAGATCGCCCACGTCTTTTGCAATCAAAAAATAATGGCGCATAAAACGCTCGACAGCTTTCAAGCCACCGTGTGATTTATATTTCAAACGTTGCGCCAATTCACTTTGGCGATCAAAGCTCAATCGATCTTCACCGCGCTTGGCAACAAAATGCAAATGGCAACGCACGGCCCATAAAAAATCCTCGCATTTTAAAAAGCGGGCCAATTCGGCTTTTGAAAACGCGCCTTTTTCTGCCAGCTCTTCTGGAGAGTTTGCGGCAAAGATAAATTTGGCAATCCAAAACAATGTGTGCAAATCCCGAAGGCCGCCCTTGCCGTCTTTCAAATCAGGCTCCACGGCATAACGGCTTTCGCCTGATTTGGAGTGGCGCGCGTCACGTTCAGCCAATTTTTCTGTTACAAATTTTTTAGCGCCCGTGGCCACAATTTCAGATTTGAAGCGTTGGGTTAGTTGGTCAAACAAATATTGCGAGCCGCAAATATATCGCGCCTCTAAGATTGACGTGAGAATTGTGTTGTCGGTTTTGGCCAGCTTTAAACATTCGTCGATTGTTCTGGTGGCATAGCCCACTTTTTGGCGCGCATCCCACAAGGCATAAAGCAAAAACTCCACCACCTCATTCACGTGAGGCGAAGTTTGCGACGGCAATAAAAACAGAAGATCAATATCAGAACCCGGTGCCAGGGTGCCTCGGCCATAGCCGCCCACGGCCACCAAACCCAAACCAATATCTTTGCCGCCGCCTATGCGGTTTTGGGCAAAGGCAAATAGAGTTTTGATGATATGATCTTGGGTTCTTGATAAATGTTCAGCGCAGGCTGTGCCGTGGCCGTCGAGCAGAAGCTGCGCTTCGGCATGGCCGCGCGATTCATTCAAACACTCTTTGATCAAGTTTGACGCTTGATTGCGCAAGGCTAGAACATCGGGTGCGGCAAGAGCTGATAAAGCGGTTTCAAATTTCTGTTCAGGCGACATTAGTTTTCATCTTTGGTCATTTGTTTTATTTCGTAAAGCCAACTCAGCGCTTCACGCGGCGATAGTTCATCGGGCGCTATGGTTTTTAACACTTGGCGCAACTTGTCTTCTTTGGGTGGTTCATGCTGGGGCATAGCAGCAAAGAGCGGAAGTTCAGCAGCCAAATTTTGTGCACGCGATTGGCCCTTGCCAGCCTCTAGCCGTTTTAAAACTTCGCTCGCACGCTGAATGACAGAACTGGGAAGACCTGCTAATTTGGCGGCCTGAATGCCATAACTTCTTTCGGCAAAGCCCGGCACCACTTCGTGCAGAAATACAATATCGCCTTTCCATTCTTTCACTTTCATTGTGGCGCAATGCAAGTGCTTTAAGGTTGAACTGAGCTGAGTGAGTTCATGGTAGTGCGTGGCAAATAATGCGCGACATTGGTTGATATCATGCAAATGTTCCAGCGTGGCCCAGGCAATGGAAAGCCCGTCATAGGTTGCGGTTCCGCGACCAATCTCATCGAGAATGACAAATGATCGTTGCGTTGCTTGGTTTAAAATGGCTGCTGTTTCGATCATTTCAACCATGAAAGTAGAGCGACCGCTGGCCAAATCATCAGCAGCACCCACACGGCTGTATACCCTGTCGAGAACGCCAATGTGGGCCGATGCGGCGGGCACAAAACTTCCCATTTGGGCGATAATGGCAATTAAAGCATTTTGCCTGAGATAAGTTGATTTGCCTGCCATGTTGGGGCCGGTTAAGAGCCACAGCCGTTTGTGTTCTGCGCTTAGATCGCTGTCATTGGCGGCAAAGCTGCGGTCACCTTGGCGTTTGAGTGCTTCCTCCACAACCGGGTGCCTGCCTTGCCTGATGTCAAAATTCAAACTGTCGTCAATCACCGGCTTAACATAACGCCGTGTCGTGGCCACATGGGCCAGCGATGAAAATACATCCAGCGCGCTGACACTTTGCGCCATTTGCGAAAGCCTTTGGCGGCTCTCAACCACCTCTTGAGCAAGCTGGCGAAAAAATTCTAATTCCAGCGCCAATACTTGTGCGCCAGCTTTGGCGATTTTCTGTTCAAGCTCTGACAGAGCAGTTGTTACAAAGCGCACTGATGACGCAATCGTCTGGCGATGAATGAATTGAGCAGCATCAGCACAAAGTTTTAAAACCTCGGCCTGTTGGGCTGTTACCTCGATGAAATAGCCCAGCATGTTGTTGTGTTTTATTTTGAGCGTTTTAACGCCGGTGCTTGCCGCATAGTCTTGTTGCAGATTGGCGATGACTTGTTTTGTGTCATCGCGCAATTTGCGATTTTCATCAAGCTCGGGCGAATACCCTTCGGCGATGAAACCGCCATCACGAGCAAGATGCGGCAGTTCAGGACTTAAAGCGCGAGAAATATGCTGACCAAGTTCAATGGGGCTTGCATGAATGAAATCCAACAGTGTTGCCAGCTGTTGGGGCAGTGCAATCAATTCACCTTCCTTGCGCAACTGGCCCAAAAGTTCTTGTGTGGCAAAAATGGCGGTGCTGATGGCGCTTAAATCCCTTGGGCCACCGCGCCCTGATGTGATGCGCGCCAAGGCCCGTTCAATATCGGGCATGTGTTTCAGCGTGCTGCGCAAATTATCGGTTTTGGGTTTGTCGCCATGAAAATATGAAACAACATCAAGCCTGGCCCGAATGGCTTCAGCTTGGCCCAAGGGGCGTGATACAAAATCTGCAAATAATCTAGCACCCGCAGCAGTGATGGTTTCATCCAGGCAGGCCAGCAAGCTTCCTTTACGTTCACCGTTTTGGGATTTCACCAGTTCAAGGTTGCTGCGCGTGGCCGCATCAATCAACAAGCCTTCCGAATGGCTTTCAAGTTTTGGGTTGCGCAAATGGGGCATGTGACCCACTTGGGTGATTTTAATATAATCCAACAATGCGCCCAAGGCCGCGATATCAAGTTTTTTGAAGTTTCCGAACACTTCTAACGCGTGGACTTTGAAATGTTCTTTCAACAAATGACTTGCCGATTGGCTGTCAAACCTGCTGGCAGACAACAGCGTAACTGCGGCACTCGACAGGTTGGTTATTTCAACGAGGTATGGGTTCTGAGAAAGATTTTCGTTCAGCAAAATTTCTGCTGGCGATAGGCGGGCCAGATCGGCGGCCAATCTTGTCTCATCGCTGGCCATCACCACAAGTTCACCGGTTGAGATTTCGGCATAGGCCAAAGCTAGTTCGCCCGTGGCCAAAACACCCGTGATGCAAGCAAGATAATTGTTCTGGCCAGAGTTAAGCAAGGCATCTTCCGTCAGCGTGCCAGGAGTAATCAGCCTTACAACATCGCGCGCCACCACCGATTTGGAGCCACGCTTTTTTGCCTCTGCCGGATCTTCGGTTTGTTCAACGATTGCAACGCGGTGACCATGACGGATCAACTTTTGTAAATATTGATCAAGCGCATGAACGGGAACGCCGCACATGGGAATATCTGCGCCCAAGTGTTTTCCGCGTTTGGTCAATGCAATGCCCAAGGTGGCAGAAGCTTTTTCGGCATCTTCAAAAAAAAGCTCGTAAAAGTCGCCCATGCGATAGAGCAACAGGGCATCTTGCTGATGCTGTTTGATGCTGAGATATTGCGCCATCATCGGCGTGGGCAGATAATCGCGATCTGGCTGAGCGGGCACTTCTAACATGGCCCACCCATAACAAAGCTTCAGACTTTGGCCAAATACGATTTACGTGGGGTTACCAAAGCGGGCAAAATATCGCGGGTTGATGGCTGCCACAGGCAAAATGACCAAAACATCGGTTGTGTTAAATTCATGGTCAACCACCGCGCCCTGGCCAAAATAACAGCCCAACCGCAAATAGCCTTTAATTAGCGGTGGCAAATTGGCCAGTGCGCGTTTTGCGTCATAGGCTTCTTTTGGTGCCAAATTCATATCGTGATAACGGCTTGGCTGGGCTTTCACGTTCCAATCAACGGGTGTGGGCACATTGTGGGCCAGAAAGCTTAAAGCCTCGGCATGGGCCGCAGGATCCGTGCCTTCAAAGCTGGCACAGCCTAGCATGACGTCAATGCGGTGACGCCTGACAAAATCCCAGATACCTTGCCATAAAAGCTCTATCACGGCTGAACCGCGGGCCCGTTTTAAAATGCAAGATCTGCCCAATTCTAAAAAGCGCAGATCTGATTTGCGGGCCAACAACGGTTCTAAATCATATTCAGCTTGGCTGTAAAAACCACCCACACTTTTAGCGCTGGCCTCGGTGATCAGCCGATAGGTGCCCACCAAATTGCCATCGGCCAAGGCAAAATCTGATGCCTCTAAACCAAACGGTTCAACCACCAAAATATGCTCTGCCACGGCATCAAAATGATCTTCGTCTATGCCTTGGAAGCTTGTGGTTTTGGCACCGCATTCTTGGTGAAACACATGATAGCGCAGGCGCTGGGCCACGCGGATTTCTTCTGGCGTTTGGGCAAGCCTGATTTTCATTTCATGGCGCTTAAACGCATGACGTTCGTGCTGCAAGCCTATCTCCTCTGGTTAGGGGAGAACTAGCCACTGGGCATGACGATTCTGTAACAGAGAATTATGCGGCTTTGGCGACTTTGTTATTTTTGACGAGCCTCACAATTTTTTCTTGCAGATCGAGTTTGTCAAAAGGTTTGGACAAATGATCATTCATGCCTGCTGCCAAACAGGCTTGCACATCTTCATTATGGGCATTCGCGGTTAATGCCAAAAGCGGCAGATGCTTTAACTTCGGATCAAGACGAATGGCACGGGCCGTTTCAATGCCGTTGAGTTTGGGCATTTCCATATCCAACAATACCACATCAAAAAATTGGTCGTTTTGCAATCTTTGCAGCGCTTCCATGCCATCACCCACTGTGGTGACACTGTGACCCAACTTTTCAAGAATTGTGCGGGCCAGAAGCGCGTTGATGGCATTATCTTCCGCCAAGAGAATGCGCAAAGCCGCTTTGGCTTGTGGACGTTTGAAAGTGCTGGATTTTTTAGATTTACGCAAAAGCTGGCCGGTTTTTTTCAACGCCCTCACATCAAAAGCCGCAAGCTGATTGAGCAACGTAGATTTGCGCAAAGGATTTAACAAATAACCAGCAAATGGTGCTGATAAAAGCGCTAGGTTATTTTTGCGCTGTTCTGCCTTCATCATCACCCACACCACGGCACTAGGAAAAACTTGGTGTTGGTGCTTGGCCCAAGCGGCAAGCGTTGCAGAATATGACGTATCGCATATGAATTGATGGGATGGCTTTGGCATACGCAGCAAGGCTGATAAAGTTTTTTTATTTTCGACGATGGTTGTTTGGGCACCAAAATCAATGAGTGATCTTTGTAAGTGATCACGCGCAAAGCCATCACGCATGGCCAACACATAATGCCGATTGACCAAAGCCCGCTCGGGCAATGGGTTTGTTTCGATCTGCGTCAAAGGAAATGTGACAACAAAGGCCGTGCCGACATTAGGCTTGCTTTCAACGCTGATGGTGCCTTGCATGGCTTGGATGAGCTTGCGGCTGATGGAAAGGCCAAGGCCCGTTCCACCGAAACGCTTTGCAGTTTGTTGATTGGCTTGAACAAAGGGTGCAAAAATTCTCGTGGATTCTTCTGGCGACATGCCAATGCCTGAATCTCGAACAACGATTTGCAACGTGTTGGCCGCTGTCATGTGAACTTCAACTGCAACACCACCTTTTTGTGTAAACTTGATAGCGTTGCCAACGAGATTGAACAAAACCTGCCTTAGATGCATGTCATCCAAAGCGACACTGTGGGGAACGCCTTTTGCCAGATATGCCGATACGTCAATGCCCTTAGCGTGGGCCCTGGTTGCCAAAAGTTCTGTGACGCTTTCCACCAGTGTGACGAGTTCGGTGTGGGTTTGTTTGATTTGGGATTGCGATTTGGCGGTATCGAGAATTTCATCAATGATGGAGAGCAAAATGCGGCCAGATGAATGGGCCGTATCGGCATAGTTTTTCTGTTCAAGCGACAGCGTTGTTTCTGACAACAGCCCCAACATGCCGATGACGCCATTGAGTGGCGTTCTAATTTCATGGCTCATGGTGGCGAGCAGGCGCGATTTTTCGCGGGCGGCGGCTTCGGCTTGGGCGCGGGCTGTTTCTGATGCGGCCATGGCTGTAAAAATGCGATGAAGCCTTTGCTCATGTTGGCGTTGCAGAATTGCAAACATGCACGTGAGCAAGCTTGAGGTTCCGATCACGAGGATGATGCTGGAGAGAATATAATTATGGTGCTGGGCCATAGCGCCCGCAGCAACTACCACTAAAAATGCCGTTGCCACGGTGACCACCAAAACCACAATTGAAAGCTTGGCCCAGAACGCCAGTTCAACTTTCTTCTGAGCGGTTTGCTTTTTCTGATGATGATCAAGTTTAGGCGACATTGGCTTCTCCGTCGCCATCAGGCGACAAGGGTTTCTCCAGCGCCCATTGTGACTCAGAATGCTTGTGAAATGTCTAACCCGCTTCAAACGCGGTAAATGCACTATGAACGGATTCTATAGCGATCTTTCACGCTGCGTTGCGCAAGGATACGGGCTTCTGGCGATAACTTAACGCCTCAGCCAGATGCAGACGCATGATGTTTTCTGAGTTCGCTAAATCTGCAATGGTACGGGCCACACGCAAGACCCGGTGATAACCACGCGCTGATAGGTTCATCGCTTCGGCAGCATCACGCAGCAAGGCCATACCCGCACCATCCAGTTTTGTGATGGCTTCCAAAACATCGCCATCAGCTTGGGCGTTGTTGCGCAAGTGCGTTGCACCCAAAGCAGTGAAGCGTTGAAGTTGTATTTGCCGCGCTTGGGCCACACGGGCCGCCACATCGGCGCTTTTTTCTTTGGGGGCTGGTAAGGCCAAATCCATGGCGCGAACGGCCGCAAGTTCTAATTGTATGTCCATCCTATCAAGTAGTGGGCCTGATATCCGTGCCTGATATTCTGACGCACAGCGCGGGCCCAGCCTGCAAGTATGGCCAGGTTCACCGGCCATACCGCATCTGCAAGGGTTCATGGCCGTAATCAACTGAAAGCGGGCGGGATAGGTTACATGGTAGTTGGCACGCGCCACCAAAACTTCGCCATTTTCCATGGGCTGGCGCAAAGCTTCCAGCACACGCGGCTGAAATTCGGGCAGTTCATCAAGGAATAATACACCATGATGTGAAAGAGCCATTTCACCGGGCTTGGCGCGCAAACCACCGCCCACCAAAGCTGGCATGGAAGCTGAATGATGGGGTGCGCGAAACGGGCGGCGCTTGGTTAATTGACCATCCTTCAATTCGCCACCCAAAGACGCAATCATGCTGACATCCAGCATCTCGCGCGCATCCAAAGGCGGCAAAATGGATGGCAAGCGCTGGGCCAACATGGATTTGCCAGCACCGGGTGGACCCACCATCAACATATGGTGGCCACCAGCGGCCGCCACTTCCAGCGCCCGTTTGGCAGCTTCCTGGCCTTTGATTTCAGATAGGTCTGGCAAGGGATGATCAACCACCGAAAGATGCGGCGTTGGCCTTGATAACACTTGTGTGCCTTTGACATGGTTGATCAGCTGCACCAGATTATCAGGTGCTAAAATATCCACATCAGCGCCAGCCCAAGCGGCTTCACGGCCCGATAATTTTGGACAGATTAAACCCAAATCTCGGGCGTTGGCCGACATGGCGGCGGGCAATGCGCCTGAAACGGCAAGCAGGCTTCCATCCAGCGCCAGTTCACCCATTACGACATAACGCTGTAAAAAATCAGGCGGAATAACGCCCAAGGCTGAAAGCACGGCCAAGGTGATGGGCAAATCATAATGGCTGCCTTCTTTGGGTAAATCGGCCGGGGACAAATTCACCACAAGGCGTTTTCCGGGCAGTCCCAAACCAATGGCATAAAGAGCTGCGCGTACACGCTCTTTGCTTTCGGCAATGGCTTTATCGCCCAAACCCACAATTTGAAACACCGTTTGGCCGTTGATAAACTGAGCCTGAATATCGACGGGAACAGCCTCAACGCCCTGAAATGCAACCGTTGCCACGCGTGCTGTCATCATGTTCCCCAGATCAATTGAACTGAGGCTAGAACGCTTTGCGAATCAGAGGGCGATTATATATTTGACAAACCCAGTTTAATGGATTAGATTTATGGCTAGGAGTTAAGCCAATGTCTATTCTATCAAAACCATACTTTCACAATGAAGCCGCCGCCTTTGAGCATGTAGAAGCTGTTCTATGGCCAGAAGGCCCTGTGTGCCATCATTGCGGTTCGATCAAGAAGCCTTACAAGCTTGCAGGCGTTCGCTCCAAAGCTTCTAAAAAGAACCCCGAAGGCATTGAGCGCTATGGCCTCTATAAGTGCGCCGATTGCCGTAGCCAGTTCACGGTTCGCATGGGCACCATTTTTGAAGAAAGCCACATTCCCCTGCACAAGTGGTTGCAGGCCATCCATTTGATGTGCAGCAGCAAGAAGGGCATTAGCGCCCACCAGATGCACCGTACTTTGGAGATCACCTATAAAACCTCTTGGTTTCTTTGCCATCGTATTCGTTACGCCATGCAGTCCACCAATGCCGAACCTATGGGCGGTGCAGGCAAGATTGTAGAAGTTGACGAAACCTTCATTGGCAAAACCGATCTTGTTCCGACTGGCACCAAGGGCAAGGGCTTTAAAAACGTGGTTGTTACTTTGGTTGAACGTGGTGGTGAGGCCCGCAGCTTTCACACCGCTGGCCATCGCCGTTTCGACGTTGAAGGCCCTATGCTGGCCAACATCAAAAAAGAAACCAACTTAATGACAGACGATGCGCTTCAGTATCGCGCTATCGGCAAGAAATTTGCCAGCCACGAGTTTGTTAATCACACAAACGATGAATATGTTCGCGGCACTTCTCACACAAACACGGTCGAAGGTTTTTATTCGATCTTCAAACGCGGGATGAAGGGCGTTTATCAGCATTGCTCAGAAAAGCACCTTCACCGTTATTTGGCTGAATTTGATTTCAGATATTCAAATCGTGTTGCCGTTGGCACCAATGATGAAGGCCGCGCAAACAAGGCTTTGGTTAAATTAATAGGCAAGCGGCTTACTTATCAACAATCTAATTGAAAAAAAGAAACCTGTTCATAGGCCCGTACAGTTGAAATTTAAGTATTTAACTAAAGCTTGGCGCAGTTCTGCTAAGTGATTCAGATTGTCGCATGGCGCTGTTAATTTGTTTGTGCGACTCTTTTGAAGCATGGTGACACGGTGATAAATCTGCCTGCCGTAGCATCGCATATAAAAAATTCGGGCGCGCGATGACGCTTTGTGGGGTTTGCTGGCAGGCCCCACCCATACAAAAGAGAAAAGCACTTTCGCCCAGAAGTGTTTTTTTCACTTTAAACGTGAGATCGTAAAATTCGGCATCTCTTCAGAAGTGATACGGTTTGTCTAACGTGGGCGCGATAGTAGCTAGAAACCCATACTTCTGCGCCTCTTTCGTAGATTTTCATTACGGTCATGTATCGTTTGTCTTGTATGGGGTCATGCCGAGAAGCGATAATAACGTTTGGTTTGTCTACTTCCTGAAGCCAAAGACCGTCTTTTATGTCCAGCGGGATTTTCAGAATTTCATACGGGAGTACATCGGGATGACCTTCGTTAATATGAATTAGACCTCGTCTATTCATATAGACGTTGTGATTCAGAAGGTTTAGTTTCTCTGCCACTTCAATTGGTATCTCACCAACCCATACCATGGGTTTTATACCGGTCAAAAGATCGGCTAAATCTTGAAGTATTAGGACACCCATGACAAACGAAAAGAAGCCACCAATTGAAAAGAGTCAATCTCAATCCGACAAGTTCAAAGCCATGGCCAAAGAGATTGAGGCCGAAGGCGATGAAAAGTCTTTTGGTAAAATGCTAAAGGCCGTTGCTCCTGCCAAAAAGAAACCCGCCAGCAAGGGCTGACAAGATCGCTAGTTTTGATCGCGATCGTAGGGGTCCACTGGGGTATCAATACTAAATAGTAGGCTGTTGGAAGAATGGGTGCCAGTGATCACTTGCATTTTTATCTTGGCGTTCTTAAGCGCAGTCTTAACAATATCCGATGTGTCGCTATCTGTCGGTTCAATCCAAAGGTAGGCAAACGTGTCGCGGCGGGTCGTTCGTTTCACTGTCCATCCGTTTGAAACAAAAGCCCCCTGAACTTGCAGCGTTAAGGTTTTTGGAGTTTCTTCCCCCGTGGTAATTTCCACAGCACCTCTAGACGCTTTGAGAGAGGTATTTAGCGAGGCAAGTTGTGCGTCTGAAAGCTTTGGGTCCACAGCATCCATCTTTAAGGGTGCAGTTGTAACGCCCCCAGGTGTTATTGTCGGGGGCGGTTTCTCTGCCAACTTCTCTCTAAGTAAGGCGTTCTCAGTCTCAAGCATCTTAACAGTAGTTTGTGAGGTCGTTATTTGCGCTCCGTTTAAAATCTGGCTCGCTCCAAAGCCCAAACCGAGCATGGTTACGCAGATAATGAAAACGGATCGACGGGCACCGCTCAACTCTTGCATTTCGGCCCAAACTGATTCCGACCATCCCATACTCTATTCATGGCTTGATTCCTGCGGGTTTGTCAAATATATAATCGCCAATCAGAGTCAAGAACATTTAAGGAACAAGCGTCACATTTCCCATAGGGCTTGCAGTCTTTGCGCGGCGTTGCGCGCGAAGCTTTGCGTTAAAGCCTTGCGACGCGCGGCGTGAAGCGGGTGATCAATTGCGGGCCGCATAATTTCAGCACCCCATTGATCAGCGACAATAAGGCCAGCTTCGGCTGGCATTAAACCAGCATCCATTGATGGTGGAATGGCAAAGAAAAACGTGTCGCAAAATTCACGATATTCCGGCCATTTATTATCGGCATAAAAATCTTCAGGCGATGATTTGATTTCGATGATCCAGATTTTGCCGTCTGCGCCCAAACCAATCACATCGGCGCGCCGACCAGAGGCCAAAGTGAATTCATGCAACAACACATAATTATGGGCTCTTAAAAGCCTTGCCACGCCGCGTTGAATGGCCAGTGCCGTTTCAGATTGGCGTCCATCGGGTTTGAGAATGGGCCCCGAGGATTCCACTTAATCCTCATCAAATTTGGCGGCGACCAATTTTTCCAATGCATCCAATGCTGCTTCGGCTTGCGGGCCTGATGCTTCAACGTCAACCGATGTTCCCATACTGGCGGCCAACATCATCAGCCCCATGATCGATGTTCCGGGAACGCTCATGCCATCTTTGCTAACCAAAACAGAAGAATCAAATCCTTCAGCACATTTCACAAATTTGGCTGAAGCCCGAGCATGAAGCCCACGCTGGTTGATGATGGCAAATTGGCGTTTTAAAACGGCCATCATTCACCCTGCAACACTTGGCTAGCGATATTGATATATTTGCGGCCTGCGTCTTGGGCGGAACTTGCGGCTTTGTGCAAATTACAATCTTTGCGCACGCGGGCCAGTTTGACCAGCATGGGCAAATTTAACCCGGCCACCACTTCAACGCGACCTTCTTCCAAAAGCGAAATGGCCAAATTTGAAGGCGTCCCGCCAAACATGTCGGTCAGCACAATCACACCTTGGCCTTCATCAACCTTGGCGATGCTGGCGGCAATATCATTGCGGCGTGTATCCATTTTATCATCGGGGCCAATGCATACGGCTTCGATGTTTTCTTGCTTGCCTACCACATGTTCAAGCGCGTGAATAAACTCAAGCGCCAATTTGCCATGAGTGACCAGCACCAATCCGATCATAAAATTACAGCCTCAATTTATCGTCAAAGGAGTTGTTCTCTAACGCAAAACGCAAAAGAATTGAAGTGATTTGAATATCTATCTTAATTGAAAGAAAGTCAGTGCCGCCTGCAGCTTTTGAACAGCTGCTTGCGCTTGTGGATCAAGTGAAAATCGATGAACATTAAAACCTAAAATTTCAACCCACATTTCATCAGGTTCTTGCATGCGAGAAATTTCGGCAAATGGTCTGAGATCGACGACCAATTTGATTTCAGCCTCGGCCACAAAGGGATATTTCACAAGCCCAAGACCACGAATTTCAAGCATTCCAGCCAAGGCTTCGGGGGCTGAGCCCATAAGCTTTTTGTTTTCGACCTTAAGCTTCACTTGGTCGTCAGCCACAAGGCTGGCATTTCTATCCATCAGTTGCAAACACAGCTGCGATTTGCCGCTGCCCGATGGGCCTCTGATTAAAACACCAACGGTGCCAAAAGCCACCAAGCTGGCGTGAAGCAACGTCACGCGGTTGGTTTCCAATCATCACCAACAGCGGGAATGCGCACGATGAAGCGTGCCCCTAACACCGGCTTTTCGCCACCTTCTTCAGTGGCTTTGCCAAGCCTGTTTTCAGCCCAGATGCGGCCTTTATGCGCCTCAACAACTTGGCGCGAAATGGCAAGGCCAAGGCCAGAGTTGCGGCCAAAACTGGTGGTTGGCCTGTCCGTATAAAAACGTTCAAAAACCCGTTCAAGATTTTCTGGGCTGATGCCTGGGCCATGATCTTCCAAACGCACTTCAACCTCTGACCCCACACGACGCACCCGCATGTTGAGGCTGGTTCCCTCAGCGGTGAATGAACGCGCATTATCAATCAAATTGCGGAACACTTGGCCAAGCCTTGAATCATGGCCCACAATAACAAAGGCGTTGGGCTTTTCTTTTTTTTCTGAAATGGCAACTTCCACTTTGGCCATATTGGGCTTTGCAGTTTCATTGGCGTGATCAGCAATATTTTTGGCAAGTTTGGCCAAGTCCATCGGTTGGGCTTCGCTTCTGGCCAATTCTGCATCAAGACGAGATGCATCAGAGATGTCGGAGATCAACCGGTCCATGCGTTGCACATCATGCACAACAATATCAATCAGCTTGCCGCGCTGTTCATCCGTTTTGACAAAAGACAAAGTCTCAACAGCGCTGCGCAATGATGTGAGCGGGTTTTTCAATTCATGGGCCACATCTGCGGCAAAGGCCTCAATGGCTTCGATGCGTTTATAAAGCGCTGTTGTCATATGACGAAGCGAACCTGAAAGTTGGCCAATCTCATCGGTGCGGCCGGTGAAATCTGGAATTTCAATGCGGCTGTGATTGACACCGCGGCGCACTTGATCAGCCGCAGCAGAAAGGCGGCGGATTGGCCTTGCGATGGTGCTGGCCAAAAGCGCCGACAAAAACAAAGCCACCAAAACTGTAAAGCCGAAGGTTAAATAAACCACGCGACGTTCTGCCCGCAGTACATTATCAATTTCGCCCCCTTTGGTGGACAACACCAAAGCACCCAAAACTGCCCTAAACCGTTGAACGGGCACCGATACAAGAACAATAATTTCACGATCAAGATTAAGCCTGACAACGCTGACGGTGGCACCGTTCAAGGCCGCTGAAATTTCAGATCGGCTTTGGTTGTTGTCCATGCCATAATCATCGTGTTGGGGATATTCATGGCCGAAAAGCCAATCACCCACGCGGTTGACCACCAGACCTGCACGGTTTTTCCACGTGGGAGCATCTGGCGTAATATTGGTTTGGATAATGTCGTTTCCACCATAAAGCGAAATTGAATCAGCAACCAAATTGCCGCCGGCATCAATGATCTGGCCACGAATTGTGGTGTTGGCCAAAAGCCTCTGCAACACAGGGCCAGCGGTTTCAGGAGCGATGGGAAAATCAAGGCTGGTGGAGCCACTATCCGTATTGTCCACGCTCGTCTGGTCATCAAGCCGGTCCGGATTGATGACGATGGAACTGGTGTCTGCGGTGGCCGAGCCTGCAATGGCCGCAGCGATGATCTGGCCTTGCACCAACAGGCTTTCAACGCGCGCATTGATCAGGCTTTGGCGATATTGATTAAAATATAAAATGCCGATGGAAAGAATAACAAGGCCCAAAATATTGATGAGCGCAATTCGTAAGGCCAGACTTCCTGGTGCCAACCAGGTTAAAAATCCACGGCGTTTTATAGTGCCCGATGCCGCCGCATCAGCATCATTGATGTCGTCAATGTCTGTCTGTGCGGCGGGTTCAGAATTCATGGTCGGTTATTATTGTTCCTTGAAGCGATAGCCCACGCCGTAAAGCGTTTCGATGCCATCAAAGCTTTCATCTGCGGCTGAGAATTTTTTGCGCAGACGCTTGATGTGGCTGTCGATGGTGCGATCATCAACATAAACCTGATCATCATAAGCCGCATCCATCAATGCATCGCGGCTTTTGACAATTCCTGGACGCAAGGCCAAGGCTTGCAAAATCAAAAACTCTGTTACTGTCAACGTTACCGGTTGGCCAGACCATGTGCAGGCGTGGCGATCAGAATCCATCACCAATTTGCCACGCTCAATAATTTTGGATGCATCAGTTGGCACCGGGGTTCCATCACGCGGAACCGCGCGGCGCATAACGGCTTTGACACGTTCAACCAGAAGGCGCTGCGAAAATGGCTTTTTGACAAAATCGTCGGCCCCCATTTTAAGGCCAAAAAGTTCGTCAATCTCGTCATCTTTTGATGTCAAGAAAATGACTGGCAAATCGGTTTTCTGCCGAATGCGGCGCAACAGCTCCATGCCATCCATGCGCGGCATTTTAATATCAAAAATGGCCATGTCTGGCGGATTATCCTGCAAGCCTTGCAAGGCGGCCGCCCCATCATTGTATTTTTGAACGGTATAGCCCTCGGCTTCGAGAACCATGCCGACCGATGTTAAAATATTGCGATCGTCGTCAACCAAAGCCACTGTTGGCATTCGCTTTTTTCCTTGTTGTTAAACGCGTGAGTGCTGTTAGGTATGAAACTAGAACAAATTGTGGCAGAGTTTTAGCTGGGGTTTGGAGGAAAGGCCAGAGCGATGAATGAAACTGCACAATTGGCCAAAGCCGCCATTCTTGCTGGCAAGGTGGGAACGCTTGCCACGATAGATTTTGAGACCCATGGGCCTTTTGCGTCACTGGTCAATTATTCATGTTTTGGCAAAGGCTTTCCTGTGTTCTTGCTTTCAGGCTTGGCGCGGCATACCAAAAATGTGTTGGCTGATTGTCGGGCAAGTTTCTTGGTGGCTGAATTGCCGCCAACAGGGGACGCATTAACCGGGCTTCGCGCCACCATCACAGGCGATGTTGAAATGATAACACCTGATGCCGTTACCAAAACCTATCTTGCCAAGCACCCTTATGCTGAGGCTTATGTTGGGTTTGGTGATTTTACGTTTTATTTGCTCGTGCCAAAAACCGTTCATGTTGTGGGTGGTTTCGGGCGCATCGAAACTTTTATGAAAGACGCGATATTTTAGTTTGAAATGGCCAAGCGATAACCTCGCCGGCAAATAATGCGGCCCACACCACAACGGGCTGCAACGCCAATCTGGGCAGATGATACCAAAGACCAAGGCCCGAATGATTGCCGCTGAGATCTTGCAGGGCATGATTGATATTGGCGGGAAAAACACACACAGCATAAAGCGCCAATCCCACACCGGCGGCTTTGCGCAAAGGTGAAAAAATAAGCCCCGCAGCACCCGCAATTTCGCACAGGCCGGTGAGAAAAATAACATGAGCGGGCATGGGCACCCAATCAGGCGTTATTTTTATAAAGGGTTGGGGCATCGCAAGATGCAATACGCCAGCGATTATATAGAGCCCAACCAGCAACCAGCGAGTGATGACCATTGCATTTTCTTTCGGGGCACCATTCAAAAAAGTCTTGCAGTTGGCCCCTCGGGAAGAACAGCCAACTGCAAGCTTCAAACAGAGCCCGGGGCGAATTCCGGGCTCATAGGGTTACATTTTTGGCAAAAGCACGTGATCAATAACGTGGATCACACCATTGGATTGCTTCACGTCAGCGATTGTCACCATAGCTGTGCCACCATTTTCATCGGCAATCATAACCATGTTGTCTTTGACTGAAAGCTTCAACTTGCAACCACCGACTGTGGTTACCTCGTGGGTGCCGCCATCAGCCATTGCCATCTTGGTTACATCTGCGGCCATTGCAGCGGCCGGGATCACATGGCAGGTGAGAATTTTAACAAGCTTGTCTTTGTTTTCTGGTTTCAACAACGAATCCACTGTGCCGGCTGGCAAAGCTGCAAAAGCTTCATTGGTTGGCGCAAACACGGTGAATGGGCCTTTACCTTGCAATACATCCACAAGGCCTGCGGCTTTAACTGCTGCCACCAATGTTGTGTGATCTTTTGAGTTCAGAGCATTTTCGATGATGTTCTTTTCTTCCAACATTGGCGAACCACCCACATCTGGGTTGGCCGAAAAAGCTGACGTTGAAACAAACAATGTTGCTGCAAGTGCTGCTGCTGATACGAAACGACGATTAAATTTCATGATTTTAGCTTTCTGTTTGAGGCCCATTTGGGCGCGTGTTTTCATTGAAGATGAGGGATTCTATCCCGTTGGCGAGGCAATCTGATCTCGCGCAACGGGATAGGTCTGCTCCCTGTCGCGGAGAGGTTTTTACTTCGGCAAAAGAACGTGATTGATAACGTGGATGACACCATTGGATTGGCGAACATCAGCGATCGTAACTTGTGCCGTTCCACCTTTTTCGTCGGTGATTGTTACTTTGCCACCCTTGGCCGAAAGCTTCAGCACACAGCCGCCCACGGTTGTGACTTCATGTACGCCGCCATCATCCTTGGCCATCTTGGTGATGGTTGCAGCCATTACTTTGCCAGAAATCACGTGGCAGGTGAGAATTTTCACCAGCGTTGCTTTGTTCTCTGGCTTCAACAAATTTTCAACAGTGCCTGCTGGAAGCATGGCAAAAGCTTCGTTGGTTGGGGCCAAAACTGTGAATGGGCCAGCGCCCATCAATGTGTCGACAAGCCCTGCTGCCTTAACAGCGGCCACGAGGGTTGTGTGGTCTTTTGATTTCAGCGCGTTCTGAATGATATTTTTTGTTGGATACATGGCCGAACCGCCCACCATCGGGTTGGCCAGAACTGCACCAGCGCTTACAGCCAGCATCAGCGAAGTTGAAATAAGAAGTTTGCGAAATGACGTCATGATAATCTCCTGTTGGTTCCCAGTTGTGCCTGGACATCAAGAGTAACGAGGCGATTTTCAGAGAAGTTTCAGAAATGTTAATCACGTATTCGTGATCAGATGGCGTGGATGTTACCTGTGGCCAAAACGGCACCTGTAGGCTGACCTGTAGGTGAGCCACCCGTTGGTTCATCGCTGATGGCCAAGATGGCGCCAGCAAGTTTGGATCTGAGAGATGCCTGCAAAGTTAACGTGCCGGTCTGGGCTGCTGGCAAAACGCCAAGCGAAATTGGCGGGTTTTTACCCTCAATCAACCAGAGTTCAAACACGCGGCCGTTTGCGGGCGTTCCCGCCACACGATTGAGTTTGATCTGGCCTTTTTGATCATCATAATAAGCCACAAGTTTCAATGCATCATTGGCGGCGGAAAGTTCAGCCACGTAATTTTCGCCCGTATTTAAAACGGTTCTGCCTTGCTGAATATAAAGCGACGTTGCGATTGCAAATGCCGCAAGCGATGCAAAGCTTAAACCGCGCCAGAAGGTTAAGCTTTGAAGCCAGTTTGGCTGAACCTCAGGCTTTCCAAACAGCCGGTTTTCGATACTATCCAAAACATGGCGCGGCGCCACAACGGGTGCAATGTCATCG
>JAYWFC010000160.1:0-21485 GCA_043778995.1 Aestuariivirga sp. | reverse complement strand
TTGCGTGAGTTGTATGATGAGTTCTCAATCGCCCATATCCGGCATTCGCCGTCTGTGGCGCTCTCTGGCGGAGAGCGTCGCCGCGTGGAAATCGCCCGCGCCCTTGCCGCCAGCCCCGACTTCATGCTCCTCGACGAGCCCTTTGCGGGGATTGATCCCATTGCGATCGGTGATATTCGCAAGCTGGTGCGACAGCTTACCTCTCGGGGAATCGGGGTGCTTATTACGGATCACAACGTTCGAGAAACCCTTGAAATCATTGACCGAGCACTCATCATCCATGAGGGTCACGTCTTAACCGAAGGCACGCCCCAAGAGATTGTGGCCAACAAAGAGGTGCGCCGCTATTATCTGGGCGAAAATTTTCACATTTGACCTGTTCCACCCACCCCTGCTGGTTGGTTACACTTTGCTAACTATGGCGCATGTTTAAAATGCTTTTTAACTTGTCTCTTCGACAATTGGTATAGATCTTGCCGCCATGGCACTGATGCAAAAACTTGCCCTTAAACAGGGCCAATCACTGGTGATGACACCGCAATTGCAACAGGCAATCAAACTGTTGCAGATGTCGAATATTGAAATTCAAAGCTTTGTCGATCAGGAGTTGGAAAAAAACCCCCTGCTTGAAAGAAGCGAGGGCCAACAAGACCAAATTTCACCCAAAGCTCAAGTTGAAGCCGATGTGCCTGACGCCCCCTTCTCAGCTGCCGATGCCAGAGGTGCCGAAGGTGACGGCGCCTTGTCGGCCTCTGATGGTGTAACGGTTGCCCCCATGCAGCAAGGCCCAGGCCTTGACCCGGGTTGGCAAACGGTGCGTGGCTCAGGTTCGGTTTCCTTGGATGGAGAGGCACAAGATTTTGCCTCAACGCTTTCGCGCGATGTAACCTTGGCGGAACATTTAACGAGCCAGCTTAATTTAAATTTGCGTGGGCCTGTTGATCTGCTGATCGGCCAACATATTATTGGCATGGTCAATGAACAGGGATATCTGACGACCGACGCGCAAAACATTGCCGAAACTTTGGGCGCAGACTTAGCGCAAGTTGAACACGTGCTGACCATTATGAAAACCTTTGATCCGGTGGGGGTTTTTGCATCAGATTTGAAAGAGTGTTTGGCGCTGCAACTGAAAGATAAAAACCACTTCGACCCAGCAATGGAAATTCTGCTGGATCATTTGCCGCTGGTGGCCAAGCGCGATTATGTAGGCCTTAAAAACCTGTGCCAAGTGAGCATGGATGATCTCCATGATATGATTGCTGAACTGCGCGCCTTAAACCCAAAGCCCGGTCATGCCTTTGGCTCTGAGCCTGTGGTGCCCATTGTGCCAGATGTGATGGTGCGTGCAGCCCAAGATGGATCATGGCTGGTGGAACTCAGCAGCGAAACTTTGCCGCGCGTTTTGGTCAACAACCAATATGCAGCACGGGTGCAGGGCAACGCCAGCAAAGCCGAAGACAAGCTTTATCTTTCTGAATGCCATGCCCAAGCCTCTTGGCTGGTCAAAAGCCTCGATCAACGCGCCAAAACAATTTTAAAAGTGGCCCAGGAAATTGTAAAACAACAAGATGCCTTTCTGGTTTTGGGCGTTCAACATTTGCGGCCCATCACCTTGCGCAATGTTGCCGATGCCATTGAAATGCACGAATCAACTGTCAGCCGTGTGACCTCAAACAAGTATATGATGACACCGCGTGGCACTTTTGAACTGAAATATTTTTTTACCAATGCCATTGCCACCGGTGAACAAGGCGGCGAGCAACATTCATCAGAATCTGTGCGCCACCGCATTCGTGAGCTGATCGCCGCAGAAACCGCCGATCATGTTCTTTCCGACGATGATATTGTGGAAAAGTTGAAATCTGAAAGCGTTGAAATTGCCCGGCGCACTGTTGCTAAATACAGAGAATCATTGAATATATTGTCTTCCGTGCAACGTCGCCGTGAAGCCCGCGCCAAACGCTGATTGAACGGTTGACTTAACCCCCGATGGCACATAATGGAGCCGCCAAGCACAACGGAGCCACCGCTAAAGGGGGTTATGCTGTGTTCCTTGATCGTTAAAAATATGCCGCTGCGGGCCTGTTGACGAAACGCCCAACAAGGCCCATTTCTAAATGAACGGGGTGGCCAGCAAGGAAACAAGACCATGCAAATAAAGATCACCGGCAAGCATATCGATATTGGCGATGGGTTGCGCCAACACATCGAAGCGCGTTTGCAAAGTTTTCGTGAGCGATTTTTTGAAGGTTCGGTTCATGGCAACGTGACCCTAGAAAAACAGCGCAGCCGGTTCTTAGCAGATTGTTCTTTGCATTTGGCAACAGGTCTTCATTTGCAAGCCCATGCCGAAAATTCTGATCCGCAAGCCTGCGTTGATGCAGCCTTGGTGCATTTGGAAAAGCAGCTTAAAAAATATAAACAGCGCTTGAAAGACCATCACCGTGCGCCCCGTGAGGCCAGAGCCCCGCGTGAGGCCACATCTTATGTCATTCCATTTGAAGAGCATGCCGAACAAGAACCAACCCATCTGCATGCGCCCATTATTGCTGAAACATCAGCCACAATCGCTGAACTTTCTGTGGGGGAAGCTGTGATGCAACTTGAAATCTCAACAACACCTTTTGTGCTGTTTCACAATTCGAAAGAAGGCAGGCTCAATCTGGTGTATCGCCGCCCCGATGGCAATATTGGCTGGCTTGACCCACGCCAACAGGCCCGCGTTTAAGGACGCCGACCTGAAATGAAAATTGCAGATTTTATTGACGTGCGCACAGTGTTGCCACAGCTGAAATGCGCCACAAAAAAACAACTGTTGCAGGATGTTTCACAACATTTGGCAGGTTTTGTGGCCATTGATCAGCGCATTATTTTTGAAACATTTTTTACCCGTGAAAAATTGGGTTCAACGGGGCTCGGTCAAGGCATTGCCATTCCCCACGGCCGCATTCCGGGCTTGAAACAGGTTGTGGGGCTTTTTGCCAAACTTGCCACACCCATAGCCTATGACAGCGTGGATGGTGCACCCGTTGATTTGGTCTTTGCTTTGTTGTCACCTGAACATGCTGGCGCTGATCATCTCACTGCCTTGGCAAAAGTGTCACGCGTCCTGCGTCAGCCTTCTTCTTTGTCACGCCTTCGCGCCACCAACACGGCTGAGGGTCTCTATGCCGTGTTGACAGACCCGCCTGCGGCCGCAGCGAGCGCTGCCTAGCAGATTATTGGCTGGCCCAGATGATGCGGGCCATCCAGTCAACGTCTTTCATGTCGAGTGTTTTGGTGTCGTGGGCCAAGTTGAACGATGCCAACTCTAATGTGCGCGCGGTTTGGCGCTGCATAATTTTGGCCATCACTTCGCCATTGGATGTGCGCACCACAACACGGTCTCCCTTGCGAATGGTTGCGGCCGGCGAGATGACAATAATATCGCCTTCGCGGTAAACCGGCATCATCGAGTCACCCGTGATTTCGAGGCCATAAGCCGAAGCATCTGTCACACCGGGCACATCAATTTCTTCCCAACCATTGCCCGACGGAAAACCCGAGTCATCAAAAAAACCGCCCTTGCCAGCCTTGGCAAAACCCAACAGCGGGATTTGCTTCAACCGTGGCGGCGAGCCTTTGCGGCCAGACAAGAGATCCATAAATTCTTCAACCGGCGCACCCGCCGCATTGAGAACCCGCGAAATAGACTCCATTGTTGGCCAACGCGGCCTGCCATCAGGCCCCAAGCGTTTGGAAGGATTAAATGATGTTGGGTCAAGCCCAGATTTTTTTGCCAGCCCAGACGCTGAAAAACCATAACGCTCAGCGATTGTATCAATTGCGGCCCAAACCTGCTTGTGTGTAAACATCAAAAAACCTCCAACCGATTTCTAAAATGGTGATAGGAAGGTTTACCTTATCCCAGTTGTTTTCGCAAGCAACTTAGGGGCGATGACGCGGCGGTTGGGAATGGAGACGGGTTTGAGTCTGATCTACAAAATTGTCGATGCGGGCGCTTGGCACAAGGCACAATTAGAAGGTGTTTTCACGGGTGCCAGCATTGATCTGCAAGATGGTTATATCCATTTATCCACCGCCCAACAAATGCATCAAACAGCAGCACTTTATTTTTCTGGCCAAAACAACCTGATGTTGATTGCTGTTGATACAGAAAGGGTTTCCCCTAAATTGAAATGGGAAGCATCGCGCGGTGGCCTATTGTTCCCCCATATTTATGGCGCACTTGAAATGAGCGACGTTGTCTGGGCCAAAACCTTGGCCTGGAACGGCACCAAACATGAATTTCCGCCAGAGGCAGTGTGATGAGTGTTGCTTTCCAATTGGCCAAACCGCTGCTTCACAGGCTTGATGCTGAACAGGCCCACGGCCTCACCATCAAAGCCCTGCAATTGGCACCGCGCGCAAAGTCATCGCCCATAACGTCAGCCCATCTCAAAACCAAGGTTTTTGGGTTGGAATTTCCAAACCCCGTGGGGTTGGCCGCTGGTTTTGATAAAAACGCTGAGGTGCCTGATGCCATGTTGGCCCAAGGCTTTGGCTTTGTGGAAATTGGCACAGTGACACCGCGCGCCCAAAATGGAAATGCCAAGCCGCGCCTGTTCAGACTTAATGCTGATCACGCTGTGATCAACCGCATGGGCTTTAACAATGAAGGCCACGCAAAAGTTTTACAACGCTTGATCAACAGGCAAAAAAATGGCGGCATTGTGGGCGTTAACATTGGTGCCAACAAAGATGCTGATGACCGCGTGGCCGATTATGTGTTGGGCCTCAAAGTGTTCAGCGATGTCGCAAGCTATATCACCATCAACATTTCATCGCCCAACACGCCGGGCCTTCGCAACTTACAAGGCAAGCAAGATTTGCAGCGGCTGTTGGAAAAATTGAACGCGGCCCGCACAACCAAAACCCCCATGCTGCTGAAAATTGCGCCTGACTTAACAGGCGAAGATCTGCAAGACATCGCAGAATGCTGCCAAGGTGGAAGCGTTGATGGTGTTATCATTTCCAACACAACGCTGTTGCGCGAGAACCTTCAATCACCCCATGCGACTGAGCAGGGCGGACTTTCGGGCGTGCCCTTGTTTAAAAACTCAACGCAAGTGTTAGCTGACTTTCACCAGATCAGCGGTGGCAAAATTTCGTTGATTGGTGTCGGCGGCATTTCAGATGCAGCCACGGCCCTTGCAAAATTCAAAGCCGGCGCCAGCCTTGTTCAACTTTATTCAGCGCTCGTTTATCAAGGGCCTCAATTGGTGAAAGATATTTGCCAAGGCCTTGATGCTGAGTTTTCAAAACGACAAAGCAGTCAAAAACGTTGAAAATATTTTATTGGAAATGCCCTTGTCCTGTAAATGATCAAGGGCGTTGTCAAAATCATCACGCAGTGAAACGCGGTCTGCCGCCACAATAAATGAAAGCGCGTGGCTAAAACTTGCGCGATCAACATAGGGTGCACCCAGCGCCACACAGCAGTTGCGCGCGGCTGTGCCATGCATCCAAAACCCAGCATGAATTGAATCAGCAAAAGCCACATCCAAACTTCCGGTGCGCAGCGCTTCAAACAAGGCAGCTTCGCTGGCAAAATCTACCAAAACAGATCTGTCATAGTTTTTTTTCAAAAACACATCTTGCTCAGAGCCTTTGATAAAACCCAGCTTTCGGCCAGCAAGGCTTTTGGCATCTGTTTTTAAAAGCCCGGTGCCCGTGCGCCCGATAAAATTCGACATGGAATAAAAATAGGGCCGCGTGTGTTGAAATTTGGCGGCATCAGAAGCTTTTAAAATTGGGCCGCCCACAATCAAATCACCCTGCTTTTCTGAAAGTGCTGTGAGAAGTTGGCTATAGGGCATCGCTTTCACCTGACACGTTATTTTCAAATCCGCACAGGCCGCCAAAGCCATTTGCACTGAAACGCCGGTCAGTTTTCCATCGACAGTTTTAAAACTGAAAGGGGCAAAATCTTCATCGGCCAACAGTGTCAAAACTGAGACACCAGCGGGCCCCGAAACATCCACCGCACGATCAATATGCCTAAAATGCGGAAACGGAAATGGCTCTGCGGCACTTGCAAAGGTTGCACATATCACAACCAAAGAGTGTGTAACTGCTTTAAAATACATCTTATGCATAGTTGCTCTTAACCCTAACTCAACGTTGTATCAATGCTGGGCGGGCGTATTTTTTGTGCTCTCAAGTCGTTGTTAAGACGCGGTATGTTGGGGTTGGGGGCATGAACTATCACCGTTCGGCTGGGTCTATGCAGCGCAATGCTGAGCCTGCACAGGATATGGCCAAAGAAGATTCGGCTGATCTTTTGCCGGAGGTTCCGCCGCAATTGCTTTCGCGAATATTCAATCACCTGCATGATGATGATAAACAGCGCGTGTTGCGCCATAAAGTTTTGCCGATTGCTTGGCTTCCCCACACAACGCTTTTTGCCAAGCGCGCTGGCGCAGCACTGCATGATGGCACAGTGCGACCCGAGGCCATCATTGCAGAAATTTCAACCGCCACTTACCAAAGCTGCATCACTTCGTTTTTGAACAGCGACATCATTGAAAAAGCCACCAATGGCTTGCGCCAACAAGCGCCGATCTTGTCAGCCCACCACCGCTTTAATCTGCAACAATCTGTTGTGGCCGCAATTTTTGCTGCCTCGCTTTTGTTAATCGCGTTGTTTTTGCCTTTCGCTTGGCTCTCCAATTTTTGCAACGCCATTTTTGCGGTTCTCTTCAGCACCATGATTGTTCTGCGTGTGCTTGCAATTTCAACCCCTGAACCCAACCGCAAAAACCTGCCGCGTTTGAAAGCCCAACACTTGCCCGTGTTCAGTGTTCTGGTTCCCGTTTTCAAAGAAACATCGGTGTTGCACCAAATTATAAGGTCTTTGCAGAACCTGAATTACCCACCCGAAAAATTAGACATCAAAATCATTGTTGAAACTGAAGATAAAGCCATGCACAGCGCCTTGGCTAGCATAACACTGCCCGCGCATTTTGAAATTCTCACCGTCCCCCATGGCAAACCCCAAACCAAGCCGCGGGCTTTGAATTATGCTCTGCAATTTGCGCGCGGTGAACTTGTCACCATCTATGATGCTGAAGATATTCCAGAACCAATGCAGCTTCGCATCGCTGCCTCGGCTTTTGCTTCACAAGACCCCAACATCGTTTGCCTGCAAGGGGAGTTGGCATTTTACAATGCCAATGAAAACTGGCTCACACGCGGTATTATGGCGCAAGTGCCACAAGAAATGAATCCCCTCTATAACTAAATCAACAGGCATGAACACTTATGCCATTCCTGCACTGAGAGAGAAGCGGGCGCGGATTGCAGGCGAGATTGACTCCCTGCAAAAAAGCATCTTGCGGCTTGTCGAGGATTTAAACTCCCTAGACCAAACCATTGCCATGTTTGACCCTTCCTACAAGGTGGGCAGCATTCGACCTGTAAGGCCTAACAGACGGCTCAACTTGTTCAAGATGGGGCAGCTTGGCCGGATAATCCTTTCAGCCATGAGAACCGCCAAGGCCCCTATGTGTACCGCTGAGGTGATAACCGCTGTTTGCATTGCCGTTGGAGAGAACAAAGCAAATGCCCATTTGTTGCGCGGCACGATTAGCTCTAACCTGAATTACTTGGCTAGGCGGGGAAAGATTGTGAAGATTGGGGAACGCGGCGCGGCGCGGTGGGGACTTCTTAAAGAAATGGTTTGATCTGTCGCTATTGTACTAAATAACACAATATCTGGTATTTACCTTTCATTAACACGCCAGCTATCGACTCCAAGCAAGAATCCATTTAACCATAAAAAAAGGGGCCGACTCTAATCGACCCCTAGAATGTATAACCTCGGACGAGGTGGCAGAATGGTTATGCAGGGCCCTCGCAATGGCTCCCGACGCAGGTTCGATTCCTGTCCTCGTCTCTCCCAAAAAACGGTTTTTAATATCGCTTTTCTATCTTAGACTATACAACCTTAATGGAGTCCGTCAAGACTCGTCTAACGTGTATGTTGTATTGTCAATTCAACCTAAGCACTAGGGAACGATGTTGGCAACCATATTTGCGACAAACCTTAAGCCGTTTTATGCCTCTGCCAATATCCTGAGAAATCAACAGAAGGCTTGCGCACCATTGCAAGGTGAGCAACGCGGTTCACTTGTTCGCCATTTGGCATACGGCGATTATCTTCACGCCATGCCATCTCTTGCGAGTAACGCAAAAGATAAGGCCCTGCGATATGATGATGAATGCCAACTTCCGCACGGCGCAAGCGGCTAAAAAATGACTCAGCCATATTTGTGCATGCGCCATTTAGGCTGTAGGCTTCCTCATGGTTAATTCTTTTCATTTCATATTTTGAATGCAGATCATTCCAAGAATTGGCTTCGTCTGCATTGATCACAGTTCCCTTGGCTACACGCGATTGGATGAATTTCAAGGCTTGGCCTTCTGTCTTAAACACGGCTGGCAATGAGTTGCCGTCACGTTCACGAACTATAACCACCACTTCACGCTTGCCAGATTTGTTTTGCCACAAGCGGCGATCTTTACGGTCTTTTCTGATATTGGCTGGCTTCACATAGCCGCCGAAGTATGCGCCATCAACGGCAACCTCATGGCCAACGCCGCCCAAATGACGGCCTTTCAATTCTTCGCTCATGGCTTCACGCATTTTGTGGCCAAGTACAAAAGCCGTTTTATATGAAATGCCAAGATCACGCGACATTGCCAGCATAGATTTGCCCTTCACTTCATTGCAGAAAAGAGCGATTGCAGCGAGATAAGACCGCAAGGGCATTTTGTGAGCAGCAAACAAAGTGCCAGACGTAACGGTGAAATCCTTTTGGCAAGCCTTGCAACGGAAGCGAAGTGACTTGTTTGCACGGCGGCATTCGTAAGCATCAAGGCCACCACAATGAGGGCAGACAGCTTCCCCATTGGTTTCTGCCCAACGCACTTTGCGGAAAATCATTTCGGCTTCCAAATCAGTCAACCGAAACACTTGAGCGAGGCTCAAGTTCTTGGCAGATGCTGAAAGTAGGAAGTGCTGAGACATATCGTTTATGACACCTTATTGTCATATTAGATATGATATGCACATGCTCTTGTCAATATAAAAATATCATATATGATAGATTTATGATGAAAAAACCAGAAACACCAAAACTTTCTTGGGAAGATCGCGCTAAGCGGTTTCTCAAAGCAGAATTAAAACGTGCGGGCGTTAGCTACCAGGAATTAGCTGCTCGCCTTGAAAAACACGGCATCAAAGAAACAGAAGCTTCAATCGCTAACAAATTAAGCAGAGGAACGTTTGCCGCCACGTTTTTTATTGCGGCTCTTGTGGCATTGGAGGTTGAAGGAATAAGACTAGAGGACGTTTGATTTAATGCTCTCGCTCTTCCAGATATTTCACAGTCGTTGGCATCCTAACCACATCCCCAACACTGGAATTGGGGTTCACACTGAGAAGCGTAAATTGGAGTGTCTTTGACGACATGCGTTCATAGGTTGACTTGCCATGCGGTCCATATTCAACAGAATAGGACAGCCTGCCAACTAAAACAGGTTGCGAAATTGTCGGTGGGTTCACAAGTTTTAGAGGAGCAATATCTGAATAAATTAAACGCGTTTTGTTGTGCTTTAAAATCCATCCCTGAATGGCAACTTCCTTAGGGTCGGGGCTTATCCCATTCGCATCACCAGATAACTTAGCCTTATACTCGATGTCCTGATCCGATGAATTTTCTAGATCAAAGTACATCTGCACTAGAGTTTCGTTAATTGATTTACGGTTTGCAACTCGCATTGTGGCGTCAGCCAATTTTAGAGAACCAAATGGCAGATTTATATCTAAAACTGTATCAACCTTGGGTGAATTTTTCGGAACCTCAGATTTTGTTTTTGATGTTTCCTTCCAGAAGCTTGGACGGAAAAGAGGCACAAATCCCCAAATTGCCGTAAGTGCACCAACAGCAACTCCAATCTCCCAATAAATCTTGGGTAAGTCAGGAAAGAGCACGGGCAGAATAGCCGTAATCACGGCGACACCCAAGCCGCCAATGCCAATTCTCGTCGGATTGTCCATCCGGCTTTCTTAACGTGTTTGTGGCACTTGCGCCATAATACCGCTCACACGCCAATTTGCCGTTGAGTACGCAACACTCTTCAGAGTTATTTTGCCTGCCCTGGCCGCTTTGAAATTGCCTTTGCCATTGGGTGGAACGTCAAACCATTTTAAAGCAGATGCGTTACGCGCCATTGGAGGGTGGGACCCTTATAACGTAACTGAAGACGCTGATCTGGGCATTCGTTTCGCGCGCTTTGGCTATGGCGTGGCAACGCTGCCTTCCATCACTTATGAAGAAGCAAATACCCAAGTGAGAAATTGGGTTCACCAACGTTCACGTTGGCTCAAGGGCTTCCTGCAAACCTGGCTGGTGCACATGCGCCACCCTTTCTTGCTGGTGCAAGAAGTTGGCCTATTAGGTTTCATGGTGGTGCAAGCCGCAACCTTGGGCGTTGTCATTGCAGCAACATTCCACCCGGTGTTTTTAGGCTTGGCACTTTATCAGCTTTATCAAGGCAGCTTGACCAACTTTCACACGTCCATTCCTAATATGATTTTGAACGGCTTGTTCCTTGCCAATCTGTTTTTGGGTTTTGCTGTTGCCACAATAAGCGGTGTGATGGCCATGAAGCGCAAGCGCCAGAAAAATCAATTCTGGGTTCACGCATCTCTGCCGATCTATTGGCTGTTGATGAGCATTGCTGGCTGGAAGGCGATGTGGGAATTTGTCTGGGATCCATTCCATTGGAACAAAACCCAGCACGGCATTTCAAAGTTCAATCGCAAAGCTTAGGCTTTATTTTGTCTTCTTACTTAGAATGCAGAACCAAAATAATGGATGGGCCCAAGATCACCACGAAGATCACCGGCAAGAAAAACAAAATCATGGGCACAGTCAGCTTTGGTGGCAAAGACGCGGCACGTTTTTCAGCATCAGCCATGCGGTCATTGCGGTTTTCCTGTGCCAAAACGCGCAAAGCCGAGCCAAGCGGCGTACCGTAGCGTTCCGATTGAATAAGACTTGTGACAACAGATTTCACGGTTTCGAGCCCGGTTCGCTTGGCCAAATTTTCGAGTGCCTTGCGACGTTCCTGCAAATAAGAAAGCTCGGCCACAGTCAGCGCCATTTCTTCGGCCAAGGGTACAGACTGGCTGCCAATTTCTTTGGCAACGCGCTGCATCGCAGGTTCTAAGGCCATGCCTGCTTCAACGCAGATCAACAGCAAATCCAAGGCATCTGACCACGCTTTTTTAATCGAGGCCTGGCGTTTAGAAACCATATTTTTAACGGCAATAATCGGCGTATAAAAACCCACAACCATGCCAATCAAACCAGCACTCACGCGCATGTTGGGCGGAACCCGACTGGCAAACAGTGTTGAACAATAAACAAATGTAATAATACCAAACACAATGGGCACAATGACGCGCAGCGCCAGAAACGTCATCAAGTGGCGCTCTGTGCGAAAGCCCGCCTTGCGCAAAAGTTCGCGCGATGGTTCAGCCTCAAACACTTTGCGCAAGTTTAACGCTTCCACAATTTGCTCATAGGCACCGGCTTTTTTGGTGTCGCGCAAATTCACACGGTTGGCTTCAAGCGATGCGCGTTGGGCAGCTTTCAACCGATCACGTTCAGTGGCTACAACTTTAATGCGCCCACTTAATTTATCATTTTCAAAGAACGGTGCTGCGATGGTGATCACAGTGGCAAATGCGGCAAAGGCAGCAAACAAGGTGATCAGAACCTCAACCTTCATAAGCCCCATAAAAAATTCCATAGCCGCCTCGATCTCGTTTTTAAATCTGGAAGTTAATCATTTTGCGCATCACCAGAACGCCGGTCAGCATCCACAGCCCGCTGCAAATAATAAGAATGTGGCCTGTATTGGTATCAAGCAAAGGCCGCAGATATTTAGGGTTCAAAACCGTCAACATGCCCATAATCACGAATGGCAAAGAGCCGATGATTGCCGCTGAAGACTTTGCTTCTTGGCTGACTGAACGCACTTTTTGTTTCATTCTTTTACGGTCACGCAACACCCGTGAAAGATTGCCCAAAGCTTCCGACAAGTTGCCGCCGGTTTTGGATTGAATGGTCATCACAATGCCCAGAAAGTTAACCTCAGGCAGCGGCATGCGTTCAACCATGCGTTCGACACCTTGATCAATGGGAATGCCAACACGCTGGCCTTCCACAACTTCCAAAAATTCAGGGCCAACTGGCGGGCCAGATTCATGGGCAATAATTTTCATGGCTTCAGATACCGGCAAGCCAGATTTCAAACCACGCACCAAAACGTCAATGGCATCAGCAAAATCATTCAAGAATATATTTTGACGGCGGCGTTGTAAAAAACCTAAAATCCAACGCGGCAAACCCAAAAAGCCAATGAACAGAGCAGCGCCCGCGATGTAGAGATCGCCACCTAAAATTAGCGCCGCCAGTGCCAGCACAACGCCCAAAATCAAAGATGAAGTCCAAAAGGCTCGCACTGAAATTTCAAGGCCAGCCTGTTCAAGCTTGACGCGCAAGGTTGCGCGCTTTTTCTTTTTCAGTTCACGATCACTGATGGCGTTGAGAGATTCTTGAATTTGCTTGCGGCGTGTATCTTTGGAATCTTCCTGAAAGCGAGAGCGAAAGGAATTGCCCTCTTTCTTGATGGCTTCGCCCTTGGAGATTGCCTTCAAGCGCGAAGAACTGGCAGCACTTCCCAAAAATGGCGAGATGATTGCAAAAGCAAGCCCGCCTACGGCCAAGGCCGCCAGAACGATCACTGCCGTGCTTGTGATATCATCGCCAAAAAACATGAATCTCTGTCCTTACTTAATTCATTGGCTTGTTGCGTTGTTCAGCCTTTTCCAAAGCATCAGCCAAGCGGCGCTCTTCGTTGTAATAGCGGGCCCTGTCCCAGAAATGCGGGCGCGCAATGCCAGTCGAACGATGCTCACCAATAATCTTGCCATTGGCGTCTTCACCCACAATGTCATAGATGAACAGATCTTGCGTAATAATCACGTCACCTTCCATGCCCACCACTTCGGTGATGTGCGTAATTTTGCGTGAACCATCGCGTAAGCGTGAGGCCTGAACAATCACGTCAATAGAACCCACAATCATTTCTTTGATGGTTTTGGAAGGCAGCGAGAAGCCGCCCATGGTGATCATCGATTCCAAACGCGAAATGGCTTCACGTGGAGAGTTGGCGTGGAGCGTGCCCATTGAACCATCATGGCCTGTGTTCATGGCCTGAAGCAAATCGAACGCCTCAGGTCCACGCACTTCGCCCACGATGATGCGTTCAGGGCGCATACGCAAACAGTTCTTCACCAAATCGCGCATGGTGATAGCGCCTTCGCCTTCCAAATTTGGTGGGCGTGTTTCAAGCCTAACAACATGGGGCTGTTGCAATTGAAGTTCGGCTGCGTCTTCACAGGTGATGATGCGTTCATCATGGTCAACCGCACCGGTTAAACAATTCAGCAATGTGGTTTTGCCTGAACCTGTACCACCGGAAATCAAAACATTGCAGCGCACGCGGCCAACAATTTCAAGAATAATGGCGCCCTCAGGTGTGATGGATTTGAATTTCGTCAAATCTGCCAAGCGCAAACGGTCTTTTTTAAATTTACGAATTGTCAGCGCACAACCATCAATGGCAAGCGGTGGTGCAATAACGTTCACACGTGAACCATCGGGCAAACGCGCATCGCAGATCGGGCTTGCTTCATCAACACGCCGGCCAACCTGGCTCACAATGCGTTGGCAAATATTCAAAAGCTGCGAGTTATCGCGAAAGCGAACTCCGGTCTTTTGCATCTTGCCATCAACTTCGATGAACACAGCGCCAGCGCCATTGACCATAATGTCGGCGATGTCATCACGCGCCAACAAGGGTTCCAACGGGCCGTAGCCTAAAACGTCGTTACAAATATCTTCGAGCAATTCTTCTTGCTCGGCAATCGACATCACCACATCTTTCAGCGAGATGATTTCGTTTACAATGTCGCGAATTTCATCACGCGCGGCTTCGCGGTCAAGCTGGCCAAGTTGGGTTAAATCAATGGCATCAATCAACGCATTGAAAATGGTGCTTTTGATATCATAATAAGATTCAGATTTTTGGCGCTGATCAGCTGAAGGCTTCGCTGGTTCAACGGCCATTCCTGTTGGTTTGGCGGCGACCTTCAAATCTGGAACTGCAGCACCCGCCACTGGCACGTGGTGTTGTGGAGCCACACTGGCGGGCTTTGGCGGTGCGCTTAGACCGGGCGAAAGTGTGGTTTCAGTTTTCTTGCCGAACATGGTGGACTTGTCCTTTTATTTTTTTAGCGCAGTGAATTTTTGCAAAATGCTGGGCATGGCAAAACGAGCTTTTTTGATGGGTGGCTTATGGGCACCCGTCAAAATTTCTGCCAATTGGCCCAATATTTCTGTGGCCTTGGCCTTGGGGGCCACTTCAAACATCATTTGGCCATTGCCTTGGGCCAAGCCAAAGCTTTGTGGATCATGTGGAATAATCGCACTGGGTGTAAGGCCAAGGGCCTTGGCAAAATCTGCTGATGGAATTTCGGGACGTTTGGGCACACCAACCTGGTTTAAAACCAAACGCGGCTGGCGATCATTGGGCCTGCCCACTTTCAGCAAATCAACCAAGTTTTTCGTGTTGCGCAAGCTGGGCAATTCTGGCGTTGCGGTGATGACAATTTCATCAGCATTCATCAACGTATATTTCACCCAAGGGGCCCACATATTGGGAACGTCAACCACAACCATGGGGGCAGCTTGGCGCACAATGTTCAAAACCGTTTCAACCGAATGGGCTTCAATGTTCATTTCGCGTTCAACACTGCCAGGCCCGTTCAGCAAGCTCAACTTGTTGCCAAGCTTCGACATCAAGCGTTCAACCAATGTTGCATCCACACGATCAGGTGCCGACAAGGCTTCATAGATTGTGCCGCTGCCTTCCTGATTATAATTCAGTGCCGCCGTGCCGAAAGAAAGATCAAGATCCGTCAACACAGTTTCAATGTCTAAGTTTTGCGATGTGGCATAAGCAATATTATGTGCAATGGTTGATGAACCAACGCCGCCCTTTGATCCTACAAAGGCAATAATCTTGCCCAAGGGCGCAGCCTTCGGATCATTATAAAGATTGGCAACCGTTTCAATGAAAGTCACCGGATTGATGGGGGCCACCAGATAGTCGCTCACGCCATTTTTAATCAGCTCGCGATAAAGAATAATATCGTTCACATGGCCAATCACAATCACCTTGGTGTTAGGCTGGCAAACTTCAGCAAATTTCGCCAACTCAGCCATAATCGTGGCGCGGTCACCATGCGATTCAACCACAACCAAATTGGGTGTTGATTCACCTTGATAGATTTGTGCGGCATGCAACACGCCACCCAATTGCACAGACACATGCGCACGCGCCATGCGCCGGTCTTTGCCCGCAATTTCCATAGCCTGTGCCGTGTTTTGATTATCGCAAAACACGCCAATGTTGATGCGCGGTACCATCGTCACCGGAAAGTTTTCGGTTGCGGCGTCAAGGCTTGGCTCAAGTGCTGTATTCATGGGGGTGTCCGATTCTATTCTAATTAAGGTGTAAAGCCCGAGTTGGTCTGGCTGGTAACAGTGCTCACGGCTTTTTGTTGATTGGCAACTGCAAGAACTTGGGCTGGAGCATCGGCCATATCGACGGGATTTGGCATGACAAGAGTCTCAGGATTGGCAATTTCGGCGGCAATGTTATTCTGCACCGCACAGCCAAGGTTTGGATATGGCGTGTTGCCGGATGTTTCGGTTAAATCTTCTGACCAATCACCACATTTTTTTGTTTTGGCATAAGATGAAACAAAGCTAATGCGGACTGGCGAATTGGCCGAACCGGGATACGTGACAAAGCGCACATTTTCGCGCCGCACACCTTGGCCCACCATCAAACTTGCAACTTCGCCTGCCACGCGCGCTGAACTGCCACCACCCGATGGCCTTGCAACAGTCATCGGTGTAACGCCTGCTTGCAAGGCTCGGTGCACAAAGCCAGAAACGGCGTTGATCTGCGTTGGTTGCAAAGTGCCATGGCTTGAGGAGACTTCAAGCGTTTGAGGCCCTTTAACCAAAGTGATTGGGTAATTATCTGAAGCTGCTGTCGCCTGATGTACCCCATCATCCAGCAAAGCATCATCAGGCGAACAGCCCACAATCCACACTGCCGAAAGCGACAAAGCCGCAAGGTGAATGAAATGACGTGTGTTAAAATCCATCTGTGTTACTCCACTCACTCAACAATATAACCAACGTTGCCACTATAGCTTCCGGTGGGCGTTGCTGTGCCCTTGCCGTAAACCTTGTTCAATCGGCCAAGCAAATTGGTCTGGCGATCTGTGGCGATATTCAAATTTTTATCGGGCGCTTCCAGCTGCTTTTGTGCAACACTGCGCACGATGTGCGGTGTGACCAAAACCACCAGTTCAGTTTGATTCTGGATGAAGTCACGGCTGCGGAACAAAGCACCCAAGATGGGAAGCTTTTTCAAGCCCGGTGTGCCGTTGATGGTCTGACGTGTGCTTTCACGGATAAGGCCAGCCAACATCATTGAGCCGCCATCAGGCATTTCCAAAACTGTATCAGCCGAACGTGTGTTTAAACTGGGAACACTTGTGCCTGTCGACGTGGACGAGGTGACAGTATTGTTAAGTTCGCTGACGGAAGTATGAATCTTCAAATTGATACGACCTGCGCTCAACACTGTCGGTGTAAAATCGAGGGCCACGCCGTAATTTTTAAAGTTGATTGTACAATCGCGAACGCCGTTGCTCACCGAGCAAACTGTGTATGGATATTCACCGCCCGCTTTGAACGATGCGGCCTGGCCAGACAGAGCAGTTAAGTTGGGCTCAGCCAACGTGTGCAACATGCCATCACTTTCCATGGCGCGCAAAACCCCAGACAGGCTGCTGCCACCAGAAGTAAATGAAGCCCCATAGCCTTGGGCCGACGAGATTGCTGTTGAAGCAAAGGGGTTGATGTTAGAAAGATTGAATGCGAATGAGCCCGCATCCAAAACGGCTTGCATGTTAATGCCCCATTGCTTCAACACATCGCGTTGAATTTCAACCATCTTCACTTGCAGCATCACCTGGTCTTCACCGGCAATTCTGACAGTGTTCACAACTTTGCCATTTTCAGGCAAAAACTCGCGCGCCAAATCTTCAGCCGTTTTGGCTTCGTTAGGGTTAACTGCAATGCCAGCCAGCACGACATTTGTGCCCACTGTGTCCACAGTAATATGTGTGCCGGGAATTGTGCGGCGAATAAGATTTTGCAACGTAGAAGAATCTGCCGCCACTTCCAGATTAAGATTTAAAACTTGATCACCATTAGGATCAAACACAAACACGTTGGTTTCACCGACATGGCGTGAGAAAATATAAAGCGTGTTTTTATTGCGCACCACAGCATCAGCAATTTCAACATTGCCTACGAGAACATCTTTGGCATCGGCAGGCAAATGCACAATCATGGTTTTGTTCAAACTCATGCGCACGACGCGGCCCTGTTCAGATGGGGCGGCCTGAGCGGCCATCGCCACTATGTCCGACGCCATGGCGGGCCGTGACACCAAGGGTGCCGCCAACAAAAGCGAAGAGAGGATCACCGCAGCACAAGATGAAAATTTCATAATGAAGCCTGATTTGGATGGGGGAAGGGGAATTGTTTTCATTGCATTCAACTCACGGATTTCCGGCAAAGGCTTCAATGCCATAACGAATAAACAACGGATCATGGCCACCAGCGGCCACTTTTTTCGTATATTTTTCAGAAAGAATGGGGCCTGAGTCTTGCGCACTCTTGCCATCGTTTTCTGCGATGGAACGCAGCGCCAAGGCCAGTTCGCCAGCCGATTCAACCTGCGCCAAAATTTCAGCCTGCGGTGCTTGAAGTTCCAAGGTTGCGGTTTCACCTTTTTCAACAGAAACCGGATCACCTTCAGCGCCCTGTTTGAAAACTTGATTGACCGCCAACACGCGAACATTCTGAATCACTGTTTCGCTGTGAACGATATTCTCACCCGTCTTTTGGTCAGAATGTTTCTTAGTCAAAATCACATCAACACGGTCATTCGGCAAAATAAAACCACCGGCGGACGACTGCGCCGAAATTTTAACCGAAATGGCGCGCATGCCCTTGGGTAAAATGGCGCTCATAAAACCACCAGCACCCGGCAAAACAACTTTCTTATCTAAAATTACTTCGTCTTTGAAAAATGGCAAGCGCGCCCTCGCCAATGCCATATCTTTCAAAGCATCAGGCTTGACTTCGCGTGAAATCATCGCGGGCAAAATATTATCTTTGGGCCAAGGTTTCCAAATCAGAGCGCCTTCGCCCAACTTGTCTCCCATGAGAATGTCTTTTGCAGCAACCAGCACATCGGATGTTTGAACAGTGTTCACAACTTCCTGTTTCACATCTTGTTTGTGGTTCAGCACGTTGCGCATCATTAAGCCCGCAACCACTGCACAACCAACTGCACCAACCAGTGCTATCGTGCGCATTTTACTCATTTTAATCCTCACACAGTGCCATTGGGCACCAACTCTAAATTCAGTTTGGCTTAGGAATCGTCAAATTAAGGTTAACAAAAAGACATTAGGCAACACCGATCATCCACCAGGTGTTCTTGAAAACAAGAAGCCCACCCAGCGCAAATGCAAATCCATAAGGAACATTGGGCTTCACTTGCGAAAGCTTCATGCGAAGTTTTCCAAGGCTCGGCGTTTTATCGCCCTCAATTTCCCAACTCATCATAAACACCGACCAAAGACCCACAACAATTGCAAGAACGCCGCCCACCATTGCTGTCATAAAAAGAAAGGGTAGGGTTTGCGATGTGCCAAACCACAGGCCCGCAGCCGCCATCAATTTAGCATCACCACCGCCAAACAGGCCCACTTGAAAGAATAAAAAGCCAGCGGCAAAAAGCAAAACGCCAGATAGAAGATGCAATCCAAATTCATTCCACGGCATGCCCAAGCTCAAGGCCATTGGGAAAAATAAAATCGCAGTCAGCATTGTCAACCAGTTGGGAATGCGAAAAGACATGACATCGCTGGCAGCAGCAACGATTAAAAGTGTAGGCAGAAGAATTTGCGACAAGGCGTGCATTAAACAGTCTCCGAGAGAATGAATTGCACCGACATTCACACGCAGATTGTAAAGACCAAGTTAACCTTGAGAATTTATTGAGATTTGAAAGGGCCAAATTTTGGTAACTTAAGATTCATCATTGTCTGGCAAGGTTTCGTTTAGATTTGTCACGTGCAGATGCTGTGGGTTGGAGAATTAAATAATGCGTAACGTTTTGAAATTGAGCGCGGCACTTCTCGTTGGTGGCCTGATGGCCGGAACGGCACATGCTGCAACACCTCTCACCCTTGAGCTCGATCAGAGCCAAGTGATCACCGTGAACGCCGATCCAGCAAGCATTGTGGTGGGCAATCCTTCCATTGCAGATGCTTCAATCAATGGCCGCCAAGTTTTCATTCACGGCCATTCATTTGGTCAAACCAATTTGATGGTGTTTGATCAAGCTGGCAATAAACTGATTGATTATGAACTCACCATTTCTCACAACACATCAAACCAAGTGGCTTTATTTGCCAGCACGCCCGGTGAAGGCCCTGTGCGCTATTCATATTCCTGTGCGCCAAATTGTGAAGCGAACATGATTCCCGGAGATGGTGTCAATTGGACAAAAAATATTATTCTTCTCAACCGCGCCAAATATGAATTTGCTACGGGGCAAAAATCTGCAGATGCAAAAGCGCCAGCAGCTCCCCAATAAGCTAATCTCAAGAACAGTTTGAACAAAGGCGGCGCCCCATGGTGCCGCTTTTTCATTTTAAATTACCTAAAACTTTACCAAATTTATTCAACCCATCTCAATCTCGCAGATTTAGAAAGAAGGTTGAGAAAATAGGTTTTCCTGTTTGGGAGAGTTACATGTTGAAGAAAATCACCAGGCGTTTGAGGCAAGCGACTGCGCAATGGAAAAAATCCGAGCGTGGTTCAGCGGCTGTTGAATTTGCACTTGTGGCAGGCCCATTCATTATGGTTTTGGGCACGTTGGTTGAAACGGGTTTGATGATGTTAACCGAACACGCCATTCAATCTGGTGTGCAAGACGCAGCGCGCTTGGTGCGCACCGGCCAAGTGAAATCAAAAAATCTTGATGCTGCGGCATTTAAATCTGCCATTTGCAATACAGCGGGCATCATCATCAATTGTTCAACCGGCGTTACGGTTTATGTAAACAGCGCGGTTAATTTTGCATCGCTTGCGTCTTCGCTTCCCTCATTCACCAATGTTGGCCCATCAACGACAACGCCCAATCCACCCGTAGTGTTCACACCGGGCTCTGGCTCACAACCGGCCGCAGTGATTGCAACCTATGACTGGACGTTTTCAATGTGGGGCATGAGCGCCTTCGGCAACGTTCAGGGCGGAGCAGCGCGACGTTTGGTTGGCTTTGCCATTTTCCAAAACGAACCATTTTAAGAGAGCCCCATTTTTAGAGAGCCCCATTTTTAGAGCGCCATTGTAAGAAAGAATGACCATGATCAGCAAATTTTTAAAAGCAGAAAAAGGCATGGCCGGTATTGAAGCGGCCCTTATCATGCCATTTATGTTGCTGCTCTATTTCAGCCTGCATGATTTAACGGCACTTATCACGTTCAATCGCAAAATCACCTCAACCGCCAGCACCATTGCCGACGTGGTGGGCCAATCAACAACAGCCAACACAACAAAAGCTGTCGTTCAAGATGATTTGCAAGCGGCTGGCATGATTATGCAACCCACGCCCATGTCTGACGTGCATGTGGATATTATTGATTATCGCATCAAGAACGGCACACCAACAGCAATATGGCAAACCCACACCACCACGGGGCCCGCCTGTTCCACACCAGCAATTGCAAACATGCCAGCGCTGATGAATTCGGGCAATGACGTGATCGTTGCCGTGGCTTGCATGAACTACACGCCCTATGTGGCCACGTTCTTTGGCTCTAACCTTTTGGGTTCAACATCGTTCTTGATTCAACAAACAATCACTGCAAGGCCACGCGGCTCTGCCACATTGGATTGTTATGTCAGCGGAACATCGGGCACATTATGCAGTTAAATAACCAAAAGTTTCCAAGGCCAGCATTCGTGCTGGCCTTTTTTATTTAAAAGCCAAGTTGCGTCACAAACCCTTGAACCTGCCAAAACAATAGTATAGGGCAAGCCCAACGTTGCGGAAGGATGGCCGAGTGGTTTAAGGCACACGCCTGGAACGCGTGCGTAGGTTAATAGCCTACCGAGGGTTCGAATCCCTCTTCTTCC
>JAYWFC010000159.1:0-21527 GCA_043778995.1 Aestuariivirga sp. | reverse complement strand
TTTGATTGCCATCAGTGATAATCCTCCAAATCGAGATCGACGATGCCGCCGTTCTCGTCCACTCTAAACGTCAGCCGCCAATTGCGCGTCACAGTCATAGCCGCGGTGCCACTACGGTTTCCCATCAGCCAATGAAAGCCAAAGTTCGGCGGAACTTTGAGTTCCTCGACATCGTCGGCGGCCACCAAAAAGGCCACCATGTTGCGAAGTCGGGAAGCCACCCTTGCATCCAGTCCAACAGCGCGTCCAGTTTTCAAATATGAGCCAAGAGCCTTATGCCGGATGGAAATAATGTCCATTTATGTGAACATAGATCAAATCGGCAGAAGTGTCAATTGTCAGCTTACGGGTGACAGACGCCAATTTGATGGGTCCCAAATTGCTATCGACGGCGAGATTCCGAATAATCCCAAAGCAGACACTTTGCGTGACGCCTCATCTTAAATTGTGAAAGCTTAGATCCATCGTCGATAATCTTCATCTGGGTTTGATAATTGCCCGACTTACACTATGCCCCACCGCACATGTGTTGGGAATCTGGTAATTCCCATTTGCCGGATGTCCGCAGGTTTTTCCAGCGCCAGAAATAGCCACGGTCATCACCTGCTGGGCAGTCTTTGGGAATGCTCTTCAGGCAGATCAAAACAACATCGCCTTTGGTGGATTTTTCGAGGGCGGGGATGCGATCATAGCTCACGCCGTAAAACCCGTTGGCAGACACGATCGAGTTGCCGGAGTCATCAAACGGCAAATTTTCCGGGCAGTTGCCGCTGGCATCGGCGCTGCACAGGCGAGGGCCTAATTCGGTGACGGTGGAGAGCGTGCATTCACCAATCTTCAGTTGGCTTTTGATGGTGTCATAGGGCGCGGGCGATGGCGCTTTCAAATCTGCGGGGGCCTGAAACGTTGGGTCAGCCAGGGTGAACATTGGCATCTCTGCCGCGCCCACTTGGGAGATGCAGGCAGCATCTGCTTTGCAGGCGTGGCGCTGGCGCATAAAAGTGGCGTGAAGATTGTTGGCTACCGTTCGTCCCAGTTTGGCAACCAAGCGTTTGTAGCCGTCGTTTATGGCAACATCGATTGCCGAAAGTTCTTCGCTGGCGCAAATTGCCTTTTCATCGGCAAGGCTTGCCTTGCTGCAATCAAACGAGGGTACCGCTTGAACCTGTGATGACGCGGATAAAACAATGGCGATGACGCAAACTGCAAATGTTTTGCAAAGCATGTTAAACCTCCGCGCTGTTGAGAGTTTACGATATGACGAGTTCGTAACAGAGTCTATGTCGTTCCTGTTGATACGCGTGGCGATCCTTTCAACGTCGCTTTGCAGAAGTGGGCAAGCTTTTGTTGGAGGGAATGGCCACGGGTGGGCTTTGAAGCGGTGGCTTCTAAAAAATATCAACAATGACAAACAGCAGGATTGGCGGTGGAAAAACCAATCTATGTTTATATAGCTTAGATAGGATTAAAAGTCAACAACTATTTTTTGCGTTTTGAACGCTGTAAGAAGATGATGCTCACTTCAACAAGGTGTTTTTCGCGCCATGAATATTCAAACGCCCATTAAAACTGGCATTTCCGTTTGCCCGCATGATTGTCCTTCGGCTTGCGCCTTGGAAGTTGAATTGCTGGATGAAAACACCATTGGCCGCGTGCGCGGGGACAGTGAAAATTCTTACACATTGGGTGTGATTTGCGAAAAGGTGGCGCGTTATGCCGAGCGCATTCACCACCCTGATCGGTTGCTTTATCCCATGAAACGTTCGGGCCCCAAAGGCTCTGGCCAGTTTGAGCGCATTTCGTGGGACGAGGCTTTGGATTTAACAGCCGCGGCCTTCAATAAAGCGGAAGCGGAATTTGGCAGCAAAAGCATTTGGCCCTATTATTATGCAGGCACCATGGGCCTGGTGATGCGCGATGGCATAGAGCGTTTGCGCAACGCCAAATCTTATTCCGGCATGTATGGAACGGTGTGTATCGCGCTCTCTTGGGCCGGATATTTTGCAGGCACGGGCCGCATTTCAGGTGTTGATCCGCGCGAGGTGCAAAAATCAGATTTGATTGTAGTTTGGGGCGGCAACCCGGTGAACACCCAGGTTAATGTGATGACGCATGTTGGCATCGCCAGAAAAACCCGTGGCGCGAAATTGGCTTGTGTTGATATTTATGAAACCGGCACAATGAAAGCGGCTGATATTAAATTGCTCATCAAGCCCGGCACAGATGGTGCGCTTGCTTGCGCAATCATGCATGTGTTGTTTCGTGATGGCTTGGCGAATTGGGATTATCTTCATCAGTATACGGATCATCCAAAAGAATTCGAAGCGCATCTGAAAGATAAAACTCCTGAATGGGCGGCAGAGATTTGCGGCTGCCCGGTTTCAGAAATTGAGGCTTTTGCAAAACTTATTGGTAAAACACCACGCACGTTTTTCCGGATTGGGTATGGTTTTGCCCGCTCGCGCAACGGTGCGGTGAACATGCATGCCGTATCTTGCATTCCGGCAATTACGGGAGCGTGGCTCAACGAGGGTGGCGGCGCACTGCATTCCAACAGCGGCAATTATAAATGGAACAAAACGCTGATCGAAGGCAAAGATGTTGCCAAGGCCAACCAACGCGTGATGGACCAAGCCCGCGTTGGCGAAGTGTTATTGGGTAATCCGCATGACCTGCAAGGTGGCCCGCCTGTTAAAGCCATGCTTATTCAAAACACCAATCCGCTTTCGATTGCTCCCGACCAGAACAAAGTGAAGCAAGGTTTTGCGCGTGAAGATTTATTTGTGTGTGTTCACGAACAGTTTATGACGGAGACGGCAAAATATGCCGACGTGATTTTGCCTGCGACTATGTTTTTAGAACATGATGACATTTATCAAGGTGGCGGCCACAGCCATATTTTGTTTGGCCGTAAATTGGTGAATGAACCCGGCGAATGTAAAACCAATCATTTCGTCATCACTGAACTGGCCAAGCGCGTCGGCGCAGACCATCGCGGATTTGACATGACGCCGCGCCAGATTATTGATGAAACGTTGGTCAAATCTCATCGGCCTGATCTTAAAGTTCTCGATGAAGAAAATTGGGTGGATATCAAATCTGATTTTGACACTGAACATTTTATCAACGGCTTTGGCCATCCGGATAAAAAATTTCATTTCAAGCCAGATTGGAAAAAGGCCGCTTGGCTTTCACCCACGGGCCAGCTGGGGCCTTTTGCGGATTTGCCTGAATTTCCAGATTATTACACGGCCATTGAAATTGCGGATGAGGATTACCCCTTCCGGTTGGCCACCAGCCCAGCGCGAACGTTTTTGAACTCATCGTTCAACGAAACGCCAAGCAGCCGCAAACGCGAAGGCCGGCCCGAAGTTTTGGTGCACCCTGATGATCTGGCCAAGCTTGGTTTGCGTGATGGCGATAAAGTGAAACTGGGAAGCAGGCGCGGGGCAATTACACTTCACGCCAAATCATTCGATGGCTTGCGCCCGGGTGTTCTTATCTCGGAAGGCATTTGGCCCAACGCTGCATTTGAAGACGGGCAGGGCATCAACACGTTGACAGGGGCAGACCAACCCGCACCCGCAGGCGGCGGTGCCTACCATGACAATGCTGTATGGTTGAAGGCCTTCTAGCGCGTTCTGCTTTTTTTGCAGGCCCGCCTTGCGCCAAAGCCATTGCATGTCTTTTTGCTGCGGCTCATACGCATGACTATGGAAACGTCCGAACCCCAGTCATCGTCATCTCCGCTTTCTCACCCTGAAGTTTTGCGAATAATCGCAGGCGTTATTGTTGCCATGATTTTGGCAGCACTGGACCAGACGATTGTAGTCACCGCTTTGCCAACCATCGGGCGCAACCTTGGCGGGCCTGAATATCTGCCCTGGGTGGTGACGGCTTATCTGCTTTCATCCACTGCTGTAACACCGCTTTATGGCAAGGTGTCTGATATTGTGGGGCGGCGAAAAACTTTGCTGTTTGCAATTTTGGTTTTTGTGTTGGGTTCAATTGCTTGTGCGCTTTCACCCAACATTGTTGTTTTGATCATTGCGCGCGCGCTGCAAGGCTTGGGCGGCGGCGGGTTGATCTCGCTGGCGCAGACGATCATTGCCGATATTGTTTCACCCAAAGAACGTTCGCGCTATCAGGTTTATATTTCTGGCGTTTATATGATGGCTAGTATTTCAGGCCCGCTGCTTGGCGGCTATATGGCTCAGCATCTGCACTGGGCTTTGATTTTCTGGATCAACGTGCCCCTCGGCCTTGTTGCATTGTTGATGACGAATGGTTTGTTGAAAAAACTCCCGCGCCATGAAAGACCCCATAAATTGGATTTTATTGGCGCAGGATTGATGGCCTTCGCCAGCATCGCTTTGATGTTGGCGCTCAGCTGGGGTGGCATTCATTATCCTTGGCTTTCGCCCCAGGTTTTAGGATTGTTTGGCGTTTCAATTCTGCTGTGGGCGGCATTTATCAAGCGCCTACAAACAGCACCAGAACCATTCATTCCGTCTGAGATTCTTAAAAACCCAGTTGTGGCAATGGGCACAATTACAGCGATGTTGATTATGGGCACTTATATCGGCATCACCGCCTATCTGCCAATCTATATGGAACTAAATTTTGGGTTAAGTGCCAGTCAATCTGGCCTCAGCCTCATTCCATTTATGTCTGGCACAGTTGTTGGGGCCATTATTGCCGGGCGCTTCATGGCAAAATCAGCGCGTTATAAAAGACCAGCTTATGTGGGTTTGATTTTTTCAATCATCGGGCTTGGGATGATGGCTGCGTTCAAAAATAATTTGGGTATCGTTCTTGTTGAAGTTTTGATCGCGGGGCTTAGCATTGGTTTGGGCACAGTGTTTCCAATTACAACAGTGGCCATTCAAAATGCAGTCAGCCCCCATCAAATGGGAACGGCCACTGGCGTGATGGGTTTTTTCAGATCTCTTGGTGGCGCACTTATCGTGGCACTGTTTGGCGCGGTGTTATTTTCTCAACTGCCCAATATCGGTGCGCTTGAAGAACAAGCGGGCGGCAAGCTGGTGAGCATGATCGCCAGTGGCGAAATTCACACCGCCTTTCGTCCGCTGTTTGCCTTGGCAGCATTTATATTGGCGTTGGCCCTGGCCGCGTTTCACCAAATGCCTGAGAAAACATTGCGGGGCAGTGTTCGTGTTTCAAGTGCGGTGGTGGTTGAATAGCTTTGCTGCGATAAACGTCTGATCGTTCACGTCTTGCGCGATTGCACTGGCCCCGCTAAAGCACCGCCATTCATCTTGAATCAACGAACGAGGACGACATGGCTATCGAACGCACATTTTCTATTATTAAACCAGATGCAACCAAGGCAAACAAAACAGGCGCCATCAATGCTGTGATCGAAGCTGCTGGTCTTCGGATCATTGCGCAAAAGCGCGTAAAGTGGAAATTGGCAGATGCAAAAAAGTTTTATGCTGTGCATGCCAAGCGCCCTTTCTTTAAGGACCTTGTAAAGTTCATGGCCTCTGGCCCTGTTGTGTTGCAAGTTCTTGAAGGCAATAATGCCGTGAAGAAATATCGTGACATTATGGGCGCAACAAACCCGAAGGAAGCAGCGAAAGGCACGATCCGTGCTGAATTTGCAAAGTCGATTGACGAAAATTCAGTTCATGGTTCTGACTCCGTTGAAAATGCGAAGAAGGAAATTAAGATGAACTTCACTGCGAAAGAAATTGTAGGCTAACCATGAACAAAATCTCACGCATTGCATTGTCGGTTGGGGCTTATATCGCCTTTATCGTTTTGGTGAACTTGCTGTTCACGCCTGAACATTTGATCGAGGGCGTTACGCAATGGTCGACCAACACATGGATGGGAACGTTGTATCTTGCCAATGTGATCGTGGGATTTGTTTTTGTGTTGCGCGATTATGCGCAACGTGAAATTGGCCATAAGGTTCTTATCGCAACAGCACTCGCTGGAATTCCAGTTTGGTATTTCGCTGGCCCAGGCTTGGCGGCGGCCAGCATGATAGCCTTTATTCTTTCTGAAATGACAGATTGGGCAGTTTACACATTTACCAAGCGCCCTTTGCAGAGCCGTATTATTTTATCGTCTTTGTTTGCTGTTCCAGTTGATACTTTGGCGTTTCAACATCTGGCTGGATATTTAACGCCAGCGGCCTTTGTGACTGAAGTTGTTTCGAAAGCGATCGGCGTTGCAGTTGTTTGGTATATTCTCAAATTGCGTTTTGCAAATGTCGAAGAACCAATGTCAGCGCATTGAGTATTTTCAAATGTTAAGATAATGTTAAACCACTCCGTGAAAATTGGGGTGGTTTTTTTATTGGGGGAATTGGAATATGGGCAAAGGCAGGTTAGAGGCGTTTTCAGATGGCGTGATTGCGGTGATCATCACCATCATGGTTTTAGAAATGAAGCCGCCGCATGGTTCTGAACTTTCCGAATTGCTTTCTGTTCTTCCGACATTTTTGACTTATGTTCTAAGCTTTATTTTTGTGGGCATCTATTGGGTGAACCATCACCATTTTCTCCATATTATAAAAAAAGTTTCGGGCGGTCTTCTCTGGGCCAACAATCATTTGTTGTTCTGGTTGTCGCTCATTCCTTTCACCACCGCATGGATGGGCGAAAATCATTTTACGACTTGGCCCGTGTTAACTTATGCGGTTAATCTTCTTGGCTGCGCGATTGCCTATACAATCTTAACTGTTACAGCACTTCGCGTTGAAGGGCCGGATTCTTTGGTGGCCAAGGCCATTGGCGATGACCAAAAAGGCAAAATCTCAGTTGTGATTTATCTTGTTTCTATTCCGATGGCGCTTTTTTCGCCGGTCATTTCATGCGCTTTGTTTGTTGTCGTTGCAATGATTTGGCTGGTGCCAGATAGGCGCATCGAAAAAGTAATCCGCTAAAGATTTTGGCTTTTGGTTTTCGTTGTCTTCATAAAATTCAGTGTGTGTTCAAAAGATTGAACACCAGCCTGAGAACCTAAGCCTGTTGCGTTGAGCGCTGATGTTGCTTGTGCAAAGCGCACAGTGGTTTCGGCATCAAAGCCATTTAAATATGCCACTGCAAATCCCGCATTGAATGCATCGCCACAGCCACAGGTGCATTTTACCGCGATGTCGAAGGCTGGCGATAGAAACGCCTTGCCATTTGCATGTTGATAATATGCTCCACCTTCTCCCAGTGTTATGATGCAACATGAAGCGCCGCGATCTAAAAATACTTTTGCCAGGTCTTTCACATCTGTAAGCCCGGTAAGGGCGCGTGCCTCATCGACGGATGGCATAAAATAATCTGTATACGGAAGAACTTGAGCAACGGCTTTGAAATCTTCGGGTGAGCCTGCAAAAATATCAACAGTTGTGGTGCACCCATTTTTTTTGGCCTGCTGCATAAGTTCAGCGGTGCGCCCCATATCCATCGCCTTCATCAATCCCACCCCGCCCACATGCAACACCTTCGTGTCAATCGCTTGCGCCATGGCAATGTCATCGATATAGAAATTGGCGGTTGCGCCGCGCATGTGCAGGGCAGGGCGGGAGCCATCTGGCCGTGTTGTGACAATTGACGAAGATGTTTTCCATTCAGGCTTTTGCTGCATTCCAGAATGGTCGACGCCGAAAAATTTAAGGCGCTCTAAAACCCAATCCCCCATCAGATCATTGCCAACACCACCCACTGCCAACGTGCGCAGCCCCATTTTTGCGGCTGCTATAGCAGCAGTGCCGGCTGCACCTGAAACGGCCAAAGTAATCTCGTCAACATAGTTTGTGCCTGCGCCTTCAGAAACTGATGTGAAGGGCCAACCCAAACAATCAAATGTATAAAAGCCCAGCGAAGTATAATCGTAGCGCATCACATCGGTTCCAGCACAGTTTTTACCCTTTCGCGATATGAAATATAGAGTGCGCAGGCGACAAGAACAGCAACGCCGACGAATGTCCAATGATCAGGAAAATCGCCGAAAAAATACCAGCCTCCCAGAACGGCGTTGATCATTTCAGTATAGCCAAACGGCGCCAGCAGGGAAGCTTCTGCAAATTGCAGCGCTAAAAGCGTGAGATAGTTTGCGGTGGTGCCAATCAGCGCAAGAAGCAACATAACAAGAAAAATATTAAAACTTGGCGTCTGCCAATAAAAGATCAGGATTGCGCCTGCAAAGAGTGAACCGAAAAGTCCTGTATAAAATGTGTTGGCCACGGCACTGCTGTTGCCCGCCAATTTGCGGGTTAACAAAAGTGTGATCGCTGAACCAAGGCCCGATGCGGCGGCTAAAAACGTTCCGGGATTGAGTTGCAAAAGGCCAGGGCGAACGATGATCAAAACCCCGATGAAGCCAATGCCCACCGCCACCCAGCGATTGAGCCCAACTTTTTCTTTCAGCACCAGTGGGGCCAAAACTGTGATGAACAGGGGTTGCACAAAATAAATTGATAGTGTTTCAGCCACACCTTGAAAATGCAATGCGCCAAAAAAAGCCAGCGTTGAAATGACCAGAAAAAAGCCGCGCAATGTATTCAAAAACGTGTCACGCGGTTTCAAGCTGCCCATACCTTCTTGGGCAATCAGGATGGGGGCTGTAATCACCATGCTGAAAAACAAACGCGCCCACACAATTTCAATAACAGGCACACCCCATTGGCCAAGAAATTTTGCGCACACATCAAGATAAGGAAACAGCATCATAGCGCCAACCATTAGCGCTATGCCCAAAAGTGGTCTGTTGGCCCTCATGCTTTCAGTTTCAAGTTCTTTGGATCGTAAATCGGGTCTGCAATAATTTGGGCTTTGCGAAGCTCGTCGAAGATCAGAACTTCACATTGCGTTCCAATGGCGCTGTGTGCAGGATCAACATAGGCAAAGGCCAAGGATTTATTCACCGCATGGCCAAAAGCGCCAGATGTGGTGAGGCCGATTTGCTTTCCATTCATTGTTATCGGCTCGTTGCCCATACAATCTGAATCAACATTATCAACTTCCATATAAACCAGTTGAATGCGAGGCCCGCGTTGTTTTTTGATTTCGCTGGCCTGCTTGCCGATGAAGTTTTCTTTTTCCATGCGAATGAAACGGCCCATGCCGCCTTCAAACATATCGACTTCGTTGGTGAGCTCTGAACCCCAGCCTCGATAAGCTTTTTCCATGCGCAATGAATTCATGGCATAGGTTCCAAATAGCTTCAGTCCGTGGGGCTTTCCGGCAGCGATAAGCGCGTCGAACACTTGCGGTGCGCGTGCCATGGGCACGTGAATTTCCCAGCCCAATTCGCCCACATAATTTACGCGCAACAATCGCACACCGGGAACAGCGCTAACAGAAGCCGTGCGTGCGCTAAGCCACGGAAATGCTTCGTTGCTTAAATCTTGGTTGGTGCATTGGCTTAAAAAATCTCTGGCCTTTGGCCCGGCCAAAACCAAAACTGCAATTTCATCAGTGATATCGCGAACCAACACTTGTTCTTTTTCACCCACGCGCCAACTGAGTTGATCATGGTCATGAAGTTGAGCGACGGCGGCTGAAAGAACATAAAAATGTTCATGCGTCAGCCGCGTGATTGTGAGTTCGCTTTCAATAAAACCATTTTCATTCAAAAGATGGGTGAGAATGATCGCACCATCTTTTTCAGGAATTTTGTTGGCGCAAATGCGGTTGAGAAATGAAAACGCATCTTTGCCATAAACTTCAAATTTGGAGAACGTTGAAATATCCATCAAGCCCACAGCATTGCGCACGGCCAAAACCTCGTCGCGCACGGCTTCAAATGAATTGTTGCGTTTGAAAGAGAAGTTTTCGCCTTTTCCAGTTTTATCAAACCAGCGTGCACGTTCCCAACCGAAGATTTGCTGGAATTGTGCGCCTTCTTCGGCCAAGCGATCATACAAAGATGATTTGCGCAAACCCCGGCCCACTTCATGTTGTTCGCCGGGTTTGTAGCAATAATACATGTGGTGATAATCAGCCACAGACACTTCTGCGGTATATTCTTTCGTCGCCCAGTTGCCAAAGCGGCGCGGATCAAATTCGCGCATGTTGATTTCGGCTTGGCCATGCACCATCCATTGCGCCAGATATTTGCCGGCACCACCGCCTTGGCAAATTCCGATGGAGGCGCCGCAATGCATCCAATAATTCTTGGGGCCATGGGCCGGGCCAGAAAGATAAACGCCATCAGGCGTGTGGGTGATGGCACCAGAGATGATGGATTTGATTCCGGTGTTGCCGAACAGCGGCAAACGCTCAGTGGCTTTTTCCAGCCATGGCATAAGCCTATCGAGTTCTGGTGCTTCAAGTTCAGACTCATAATCCCAGCGTGGTGGTTTGCCATCCCAACACATATGGGCCGTTGCGGTTTCATAGGGACCGACGAGAATGCCGTTGGTTTCTTCGCGCAGGTATGAATGGGAATAGGGGTCGCGCACCACTGGCAATTCCATTTTCAGGTCTGCCAATTCTTTTAATGGTTCGGTTATCACATAGTGGTGCAACATGTTGGCAATGGGCACGTTGTGGCCTGTCCAACCTCCAACCACATCGGCATATGAGCCAGCGGAATTCACCACATGTTCGCAATCAATGTTGCCCTGTTCGGTGAACACGCGCCATTCGCCCGTGGCTAAGCGCTTGATATCTAGAACGCGGTTGCGGCGATAAATTTCTGCGCCAAGTTTTCTGGCCCCAGCGGCCATGGCGTTGGTGATATCAGCGGGTGCCACATGGCCATCTGTGACTGTGCGAAACGCGGCTTTGATGCCGAAGGTTTCTAAATAAGGGTGATATTGTCTAATCTCGGAAGGGCCGATAATTTCGGCTTCATAGCCCGCCAGTTTGGAAATGCCCAAAACATATTTCAGCCAATTCACTTCTTCATCAGTGGTGGCCAAGCGCAGACCACCGCAGCCGTGCCAAGACACGGCGTGGCCCGTCAGTTTTTCCAATTGCGGATAAAGTTCGGTTCCATACATGTGAACCTTGGTCATGTTGAGAGAGCCATTGAAATGCGGGCATTGGCCAGCGGCATGCCAGGTGGAACCGGATGTCAGTTCGCCCTTTTCGATGAGCACGATATCGCTCCAGCCTTCAAGGGCTAAGTGATAGAGCAAACCAACACCCATTACACCGCCACCAACAACAACGACCCGCGCATGTGATTTCATTTTTCGAATCCTTCTCGGGGGCGAATGTCTCGCTCTTTACTGGCTCTTTCAAGGGCTAAAACATAAGTTTCAGGTGAGCCAGACGAACCACCCATTGCAATTTTGGTGGTTGGGCCGATATTGCAATTGAGGAGCTTGCGCAAAAGATGGATTTTAAAGATTACTATAAAACCCTGGGCGTGGACAAGAAAGCCAGCGCCGACGACATTAAGTCTGCATACAGGAAGCTTGCGCGGCAGTTTCACCCGGACTTGAACAAAGACAAAGCGGCCGAAGTTAAATTCAAAGAAATAAACGAAGCCAACGAAGTGTTGAGCGACGCTGAAAAGCGCAAGGCTTATGATGAACTTGGTTCAGGCCCGCAACCGGGCCAGCAATTCAGGCCACCACCAAATTGGAATCAGCAATACGAATTTCACGCCCGGCCACAGAGCAATCAGGATGCAGAGTTCAGCGATTTTTTTGAAGAGCTTTTTGCCGCGCGGGCCCAACAACAGCAAGCGCGGCAACGCCAAACGCAAGATGTTCATGCGCGCATTGTCGTTAGCCTTCGCGACAGTTTCAGTGGTGCCACGCGGCAAATGACACTGGGGGCAAAAACGTTAAATGTGAAAATTCCAAAGGGTCTAGTTGCCGGCCAAGTTATTCGATTGAAAGGGCAGGGCGGTGGCGAGCCTGCTGGCGATTTATATCTTGAGGTGGAATTTGCGGCTGATCAACTTTACCGGGTTGAGGGCAAAGACTTGTTCATCGATTTGGCCATAACCCCTTGGGAAGCGGCTTTGGGTGCGGAAATCAAAACTCCAACACCAACCGGGGTGATCTTATTAAAAGTGCCGCCAAATACCGCCAATGGCAAAGAGTTGCGGGCAAAGGGCAAGGGCATCCCTGCGGCGGAGCCGGGTGATTTGCATGTGCGTTTAAATATCGTTCTGCCGCGCGGCGACACACCCAAAGCGAAAGAGATTTATGAAACCATGGCGCGCGATTTGGCGTTTAACCCGCGCGCAAAGATGGAGGGTTTATGATGGCTGATCATTTGGATACTGAAGTTCTAGACCATGCCACGCGGATGAGTGTGCAAGAATTGGCCCGCATTCTTAATGTTGATGTGACTTGGATTAAAACGCTTCATGCCCATGGCGCCATCAACGAAAATTTGGGTTATTCGGTGATGACGATGACAAGGCTCCGCAAAGCGCGACGCTTGGAGTTGGATTTAAACCTGAACACCGAAGCCTTGGCCGTTGTGCTGGATTTGCTCGATCACATCGACCAACTGCAAAACCAATTAGCGCGGAATCGAAACTGACCCCTAACTGCTTGTTGGTAACTCGCAAACATATTCAAGGAACTTTCCACCCGCAGTGAGAGGAAGTTTATCAATTTTTTTCCAAGCGAAATTCACTGAATTATCAAAACATTCACGGAAAACGTTTTGCAGCCCTTCGGCATCTGGAAGTTGTCTTGAACCATTGGGGATATAGCGCAATTCCAACACGGTTGGATGAGTTTGGGCAATTTGATATGCGGAAGCACCGGCCAAGGCACGAATGCTGGCTCGGGAGCTTGGCCCCAGCACGGGGGAAATTTTTCGACCGTTTGGAAATCTGAAAAGGTGGCCGCTGCGCCCAACGATTTTATCGATCACTGGCAACAATCGGCCACACGAACAGCGTGCACCCATGCGAATCCGATCACCAAGATCATATCGAATTATCGGTTGGGCGGTGTTGTAAAATGAAGTTACCACGCTACGGCCCGTTTCGCCGATCGGCGTGGGGTTTCCTTCATCGTCTAAAACTTCCAGCAAGACCAACTCGCTGCTGACGTGAAATTGATCACTTTCAGAGCACTGATGAGCGATGTCGTAAACTTCTTTTGACTGATAGAGAGAAATGATTTTCGCACCAAAAACGCGGCGACAATCTTCACGCATCTCTTCGTTGACGCCAGCTCCAATGCCCAGGACAGCGTTCAAGCTTATTTTTAATTTCTCTCTTTCGGCGGCCAATGCCAAAGCCTGCATGGCTTGCGGACGACCAGAAATTACTTTGACTTTTCTCTCGAGAATCATGTGACAAACGATCTCGGGCCGGAAAGCCACGCTAGCTTCAATCATAAGGCCGCGGTCTTGATCAGCAAACCAGCGAGGGCCCCACTTCCCCAAAACGTCACCATTGGGATCTGCTTGGCCCAATGGCTTTTCGCCCATGAAACGTAACATGGAACCACCAAAATCAACGCCATGCCAATTCAACGCTCGATAAAGTGCTGCTTGCGACGCCAATCCCGTCAATTGGTTATGTGTTGTTGTAACGGGCTTTCCAGTTGTTCCAGTTCCTTGATGCTCAGCAGTTGGCCCGTGGCCCGCGGGCAGTTCAAAGACCACCATTTTTTCACGATGGTTGAGCAGATCATCACGCTTCAAAATTGGAACTTCATGCCATTTCTGCAGGTTTATTTCACCATTCGGGCCGATCAACCCAGCAAGCCTATCTCTGTAAAAGGGGCTTTTCTCAAATGCAAATTTCACAAGTTGTGAAAGTTGGCTGTTTTGATATTCAACCATTTCTTCTTCAGGCCAGAACTGGCTTTCGCTAAAGAATTCAAAAATTTGCTTTTGGAACGCAGCATCGGGTGTCATATTTGTCACATGGCTGAGAAAAATGGCGGTTGTCAATCCATGTTAGGCTCAGAAAGACGGCATTTACCGCCAGTTAGTTGCCTGTAAATATTGACACAATTTATAGTTGCTTCCCTTTTGCAGCGCCTACATGCTATTTCATTACAAACAGGTAATCGGGCAAACACAATGAAAATAAATTTTCTCCAAACGACAACTGCAATTTCAACCACACTGGGTGTGTTTATGTCAGGCGCAGCGATTGCGGCTGATATTGATGTAACGCAACTTCCTGCGGTTTCAGGTCCTAACGGAAAAATTGAAATTTACGGCGGCTGGACTGGGCTGAACGGGTTCTCAAGCTCTAGCGCATTTCGCGGTGCTGCAACCTTCTCGATTCCCCTCGGCGAACGCTTAGGTTTACAGGCAGATATTGCCGCAGCCAACGCATTTGGCGATACACTTTATGGTGGAACGCTGCATGCTTTCACACGTGATCCTAATTCTTATTTGTTTGGCCTTGCTGGCGGCCTTGGTTCATCGAATACAACTGGCTTTGGTTATATCGGCCCTGAAGCAGAACTCTATATGGGCAATGTTTCATTCGAAGCCTATGCCGGTTTTATTAGTTTGAACAATGCTGGCGTAACCAGTGGAGATTTTTTCGCTTTGGGTGATGCTGCGCTTTATGCAACACCAGATTTGCGGTTGAATTTGGGCGTTGGCACTGTTGCTGGATTTAAGTCGGCCCACGCTGGCTTGGAATGGCAGATGGAATCAACACCAATCAGTTTCAAACTTGATGGTAGGGTGGGTGATAATGGCTTTGCTGCCGCAACTGCTGGCCTGACATTCTATTTTGGTGGCACCGAAAAGAGCTTGATCCGTCGTCATCGTGAAGATGATCCGCGCAACCGTTCATTGGATATATTCAATGCTGCTGGCAGTGCACTGACTCCACCTCCGAAAGGTCTTCCGCTGGATCCGTGCATTGACAATCCTGAGTGCTAAGGTATTTGAATAGACATTATTATTCAGGCCGCCTTCGGGCGGCCTTTTTATTTTGTGGCTTCATATAGAATCAAAGCCGCAGCCGTAGCCACGTTTAAACTCTCAACGCCTTGCCGCATGGGAATGCGCACTTTAACTTTGCAGGCATTGGCGATAGTTTCGGTAAGGCCTCTGGCTTCATTGCCCAGCACAATCAAACTTGGCTTTTTATAGTCTTGACGAAAATCTTTATTGGCAGACATGAGCGTTGCAACGCTATCACCCGGCCAAGATTTCAAAAAATCAACAAAGCTTGCCGTTGGCATTCTGGTTATGGTGCTGGCGAAAATGGATCCGGTTGAAGCGCGCACTGATTCAGGCGCATAGGGATCAACACAATCGCCGATTAAAATTATGCCAGCAGCACCTGCAGCATCGGCTGTGCGAATGATGGTGCCGAGATTTCCCGGATCTCGAATTTCTTCCAAAGCCAGCCACGTTCCGGTTTTAGAAGGGTGGGGCTGCCAACGCTGTTTGAAAACCGCCAACACATCATGCGGGTTATTCTGGGCCGATAATTCTGCCATCAATTTTTCAGTGACAATGTTGGGTTTGGCACCATTGAATAAATAGCTGGGCTTTGTGGCAATCAGAAAATCAGGTTCCCATCCCAAATCTTCGGCGCGTTCCAACATGGCCAAGCCTTCTGCCACAAACAGGCCTGCCTCGCGGCGGCCCTTTTTATCATCCAGCGAACGGATGAGTTTGATGGTTGGGTTTTGCGCAGATGAGATGGGAAGCACGACGTTATCCTTGTTCAGGATTGCTGTACCATGGATTTAACCGTGGTCAATCTCGGCTTGGGTTACGGTGTGGGTGTAGGTGAATTGAACTGTGGCACCCGGTGCCAGTGTCGACCATATGCCATTGTTGGCCGTGGCATCTGGCGATGCTGCGGCACCCAAGGGGCCCGGCACTGTAAGGGTTTCAGCTTTGACACCCGTACCGCCGGTGGCAATTTGCACGGCTGGCGAACCATGCATATCTTTCACTTGAATGTTGGTCATGGTCACGTTGCCAGTGTTGGCAATTGTGTAGGTGTAAGTGATAGTTTGGCCCACCAGAACGGGCGAGGGCGCTGTGGCATAGGTCTTGGTGATGGCAAGATTGGGTGTGGGCGTGCCGTTGTTGGTAACAACGCAGCTGATGTCGTCTGCGGCCTGGATGGTGAAGTTAATGGGAACGGTGTTGAGGGATGAAACCGAAGTTCCCCCGGCATTGTTGTTGGTACATGCAACTGTTTGGGCATAACCCGTGATCAACGATGCTGAACCAGCAGACATGGCTTCGGTTAAAGAATAACTGGTGTTGGCAGTTGCAGTGAAGCTGATGGCCGCAGATGTGATGGCGGCACCCGTGCCTGTTGTGTTGATGGCCGCAGGTGCGCCCGTTCCTGTTGCCGTGAGTTTAAACTGATCAGCCGCAGCAAGCCTGCCTGATGCGGCCAAGGCTTTTTGATAGGTTATTTTGGGGGCGTTGCCTGAATTGATGAAAGTGCAAACGATTTGGGCCGCTGGTAAAACATTGGCGGCAGGGATTGCCAACAACTGCCCTGTCAACGTGCCGAATGTTCCGCTGTTGCCCGTAACAGCGGAATTGGAATCGGTGCAGCTGGCGCTTGTGATGGTGAAATAAGCGTTGGCGTTTTCTGAAATCTGGGTCGTTGAATTGAGTGTCGTGACCGCCAAGGCAGTGGGCGATGCGGGCGCTGGCGTTCCAACAGCCGTGGTGGTGATTGCCGCTGGTGCGGCGCTAAGATTTGCCACAGAAAAATTAAACGGCCCACCCGCAGCACCCGTTGTGGTTTTGCGCACTGCCACTGTTGCTGGAATTGCTGTGTTGGTTATCACACAATTAATTTGCGCAGCAGGCAAAACATTGGCCGCAGGCACGCTGAGAACGTTGGCGGCAAGGCTTCCAAAGCTCGCCGGATTTCCGGTGAATGCCGCATTGGCATCGCTGCATGTGGCAGATGTGGCGTTGAAACTGGCGTTTGCTGCTTCGGTTATTTGAATCGCGGTGTTTGTTGTGGTCACTTGAATAGCGGTTGGGGAAGCAGGTGTTGGCGTGTTGGCGGCAACAGTGGTGATGCTGGCAGGCGTTGATGCCAAGTTTGTAACCGTGAATGTGAATGGCCCACCGAAAGAACCTGCAGTGGTTTTTTGCAACGCAAATGTGGGTGGTTTGGGTGTGTTGCTAAATGTGCAAACGATCTTTGCAAACGGCTTGAGGTTGGCAACCGGAACTGTGATGACACTGCCAGCAAGCGTGCCAAAACTGGCGGGGTTGCCCGTCGTGCCCGAATTGGTATCGGTGCAACTGCCGCTTGTTAATGTGAAATTGGTGTTGGCTGCTTCAGTGAGCGTGACGGGGCTGGCGATGCTGGTCACTGAAATAGAGCTGGGCGCAGCAGGGGCAGCCGTGCCCGCGGTGATGGTTGTTATATTGGCAGGTGCACCCGCCAGGTTGGTTGCAGAGAAGCTGAACGGGCCACCCGCCACCACTGTTGTTATTTTTTGTATGGCCACCAACGGAATGGCAGGGTTTACAATGTTGGTGAACGTGCAGGTAATTTGAGCCTTGGCGCGAATATTGGTGGCAGGAATTGTAAGAACTGTGCCTGCAAGCGTTCCGAATGTTCCAGCAGGATTGCCTGATGCAGCTGCATTGCCATCTGAACAGGTGGCTGAAGTGATCGAGAAGTTTGTGGCAACTGTTTCAGTAATTGTTACAGCCGTGCCATTGGTGGTGGCTAAAATTGGTGCAGTTACGGTTGGATAGGGTGTTCCGGCGCTGGCTGTGGAAATGGCTGCTGGTGCTGAGGCAAGGTTTGTTGACGTGAACGTAAACGGCCCGCCTGCTGAACCTAATGTGGTTTTTTGAACAGCAACAGTGGCCGCAGTGGCGGTGTTAACGGTGTTGGTAAGGGTGCAGGTTATTTGTGCAGCTGCCACGATGTTAGCTGCTGGAATGGTGATCACATTGCCAGCCAAAGTTCCAAAGCTGGCCGGATTTCCGGTAATCGCGGCATTGGCATCTGTGCAGGTTACGGCCGATGCTGTGAAGTTTGTTGCGGGCGTTTCAGTGATGGTAACGGCGGTGTTGAATGCTGTGGCGTTAATGGCGGTGGGGGAGGCTGGCGTTGGCGTATTTATAGCCGTTGTGGTGATTGTGGTTGGCGCTGAGGCAAGATTTGTTGCACTAAAGGTGAACGGCCCGCCAATGGCGCTCGACGTAATTTTTTGCAACGCCACTGTTGCGGGTTTGGCGGTGTTGGTAAATGTGCAAGCAATGGCATCGCCGTAGGCAGTAGAACCAAAGTTATAGGTTGTGACGGGTTGATTTGTGGGCACAACCGTTGGCGAACCAGCGGCGCCGTTGGTGCAGTTCAGATTTGTTGTATATTGCGTCAACTTACTGATACTGCCTGCGGCCATCTGTTCGACAACTGTTGTGGCAACACCGGAAGACAAGGTTGCTACAGCGCTTCCAAAGGGGCCAGCACCGGCACCCGTTGATGTTGCAGTGGCAAGTATGCTGGAATTGCTGGTGGCGAGAATGCTGTAAGTGAATTGGTCTGCTGCGTTGGCGCGGGCACCACTGATCACTTTGTTGGCCGTTATAGTTGAATATTGCAGAGCCAACATTACGCCTTGCAGACCACCGGCCACAAGTTGGACGTTTACTGTGGTGGGGCTTAAGCTGCCCACAATATAGGCGCCCACCGTGCCAGCAACGCCTGTCGTTACAAAAGTTGTTGTGCCTGTGCCACTTGCCGTAGGATAGATTGCACCAGTGGTTGGCGGGACTTTGTCGTCTAGTGTCCATACGCCGCCGTTGGTGGTGAAGGTGAGGGACTCCCCGTTGTTGGTGGATTCTGCGTCAGCCACCACCAATTTGTATTGTCCGGTAGAAACCACACCGTTGGGCGGCGTCACTTTGATATTGGACAGGGTTAAATTTACTGTTCCACCTGCCACAGTATACAAAATGGGTTTGCCCGGAATACCCAAGAAGGCCGAGTTGCCGGTTGCAGCGCCGCTCCAGGCCGGGGCTGCCACCGGAACAATCGTGTCTCCGCCAGGTGAGTTGCCAGAGAGGGTAAACGAGAAGATTGAGCCGTCAGATAATGTGATTGAAAACGGTTGGCCGCCACCAAAAACTGTGGCGTTGTTATAGGTCGACATATCCATCCAGCAATAGGTTTGCCAAGCTGGTGGGGCTGAACCTTGCGAGGTGGCGGGGCCGCAGGTTGCGGCGAAGCTTGCTGTGGAAACAGCCAAAAGCAGCGCCAAAGCCATCAAGACCGGCGCAAACACCTTTTTAAAAATGGCAGCAATCCACATCAATTAAAAACCAAACAGAACGCGCAGAGGGGTTGGTCTGGTCTAGTGGCAACATGGTTAATAGATGGTTGATAGAATGTTAGTTGGGTCTTACGTGAACTGTAATTCATCCCACCAGAATGGGTTGCTCCACGCGCGTTTTGTGCCGTGATCAATGACAGTTACGCGGAACCAAGGCGATGGTTTTTTAAGCAGCCAGCCTTGTTCAAGTTTCGATAAATCAAATGTGGCCTTGGTTATGGCTTTTCCGGTTTTAACGCAGGTTCTGGAATTGCCGCATACAACCGTGATTGTATCCACAGGTGAACAGGAAATTGAAATTTCTTTGCCATGAAGCTCGATTGAATGAATTTCTGGGCCTTGGCTGGAATAAAAGTTCCCATCTTTCAGGCTTTGCAGAAGCCCTTCGGGGTCTAGGCTTTGTGCTTTAACATTGACCCATCCGCCAAAATGGTCGGGCGTTTTGAAATGAGCATCATCGGTTGCAAAGGCGCTGAGACGGCGGCCTTCATTCAACAATTGGTCGAGAAGATAAAAGCCGTCTCCCAAATCATTTTCAATGGCACAGCCATGGTTATAAATTTCGACTCCGTGAGCGCTGTCTAATGCGCGGCCATCTTCGATTGTATAGCGAGACCAAGCGGGATGGGCGATGCCGATGAAGCCGCCAGCAGCTCTGGCACGGCGGGCAAGTTCTGGCCCCGTTTCATTTTCGCCGCAGGGAGCAAAATCCAAAGGCAAGCCAGCGGCCACAATGTGCCACAACTCACCAGCGCTGGTTTCAGGGGCATGAAGTTCAACGCCTAGGAGGGTTGTGAAATCATTGCTGCGATATTTGCGTGTGTCGTTGATTGGCCATTTGTAAAGGGCGATGAAATGTTCCGACAACATTAAAAAATCATAGCCCGCGTTTTTATAGGCCGTCACAACGCCCTCGGTGGGCAGGGCACCATCTGATTGATTAGAATGTGTGTGAATGTTGCCGCGCCAAAACCGGCCGGGCGATGAGAATGGTTTAAGAAGGGCCATGTTCAAACACTCATCTGCATGCCAAGTTCAACCACACGATCTGGCGGAATTCGAAAAAATTCGATGGCGCGAGAAGATTGATTTACAAGCATGATGAAAATCCTCTGCTGCCAAAACGGCATAGCAGATGTGGGTGACGTTTTGATAACGCGGCGGCCCAGAAAATAGGAAGCTTGGGCGGGGTCTATTTCCAAGCCTTGGCCAGCGCAAGCGCGCAACGCTGCTGGCACATCTGGCTGTTCCATATAACCAAATTTAGCATCCACCATCCACGCGCCAAGCGGGCCTTGCTTCACTGTCACGCGATCATTGTCCCAGCGGGGCACGGGCATGGTTTCGATATTAATGAAAACCAATTTATCGTGCAAAACGCGATTGTGTTTCAGGTTATGCATCAAGGCTGATGGTGCATATTTTGCCGACGTTTGCAGAAACACGGCAGCACCCGCCACGCGAGCTGGTTGGCGGCGTTCTAAGCTTTCAAGAAGGCCAGAAAGTTCAACCGATTCACGATTGTATTTTTCGATGAGAATATTGCGGCCCCTTTGCCATGTGAGCATGATGGCGATGATCAAGGCGCCGATAAGCAAAGGCAGATAACCACCATTTTCAATTTTCAATGCGTTGGCTGCAAAGAACACCAATTCAACGATGAAGATGAAAATGAGCGCTGGAATAACCAAGATCCTGGGCAGGAGGCGCACGTTCCAGAAAAAGAGAATTGACAATATTGCGTTGACCAACATCGCTGCGTTAACCGCGATACCATAGGCAGCGGCAAGGTTATTTGAGCTGCGGAATATAAGCACCAGCATGATGACGCCAAACATCAAAAGCCAATTGATCTGGCTGACATAGATCTGGCCGCTTTCGGTTTCAGATGTGTGGGTGATGCCCATGCGCGGCAAAAGGTTGAGAGACATGGCCTGTTGGGCGATAGAAAACGCACCGGTGATAACGGCTTGGCTTGCAATAACTGTAACCAAGGTTGTGAGCACCACAAACGGCACCAAGGCCCATGTGGGGATCATTAAGAAGAACGGATCGCTTACCGCTTGCGGGTGGGCGATGACGAAGGCCCCTTGGCCCATATAATTCAGCACAAGGGCTGGAAACACAATAACGAGCCAGGCCAAGCGAATAGGCTTTTTTCCGAAATGGCCCATATCTGCATAAAGTGCTTCACCTCCGGTGACAGCCAAGAAAACACCACCAAAAATAAGCAAGGCAAGGCCTGGCCTGCCTACCAACATGGAAATTCCATACATTGGATTGAGCGCATAGAAAATTTCAAAATCATCGCTGATGTGCA
>JAYWFC010000158.1:0-3135 GCA_043778995.1 Aestuariivirga sp. | reverse complement strand
GCATGAAGGCGGGGGGCTGATATGGCATTTCTGGACATTCATGATGTGGTCAAAAATTTTGGCCCGGTTCCGGTTATTCGCGGTTTGAACTTGAATGTGGATGAACACCAGGTTGTGTGTTTGATCGGCCCTTCGGGTTGTGGCAAATCCACTTTGCTCCGCTGTATTAATGGGCTTGAACCCATTCAAGGCGGTGAAATTCGTATGGCGGGGGATCGCGTTTCAGGCCCCGGCGTTGATGTAAATCGTTTGCGCCAACAAGTGGGCATTGTGTTTCAAAGCTATAATCTTTTTCCGCATATGAGCGTTTTGCAAAATGTCACTTTGGCCCCGATTATGGTTTTGGGCATGCGCAAAGATGAAGCCGAAGCCAAGGCGATGACATTGTTAAAACGCATTGGTCTTGAAGCCAAAGCTGGCGCTTATCCAGATCGATTGTCGGGCGGCCAACAACAGCGTGTGGCCATTGTGAGAGCATTGGCGATGGAACCCAAATTGCTGTTGCTGGATGAAATTACTTCGGCCCTTGATCCTGAACTTGTGTCGGAAGTTTTGAACATTGTTCGCGATTTGGCCAACCAAGGCATGACTATGTTGTTGGCCACCCACGAAATGGGCTTTGCCAAGGAAGTGGCTTCAAAAGTGTGTTTTCTGTATGAAGGCGTTGTGCACGAAGAGGGCCCACCGGAACAAATTTTTGGCCAGCCAAAAATGGAGCGCACACGTGGTTTTCTCAAGCGGATCATTGAGGCAGGACGCCTGTAAAATAATCCTATTTTGGTCTTATTGTTGACAAACTTGTCGGCGAATTGGGCGACATGAAACAGCGCTTTACAAGGATATCACCAATGCAACTCAAACTGGCAACAAGCCTCTTAGGGCTGGCGTTGATCTCGTCGCCGTTGGCCGCTCAAACAGCAGCTCCACAACCCGCAGCACAAGATGCAGCGCCCGCACAAGTGCAAATGCCTCAAGAAGTTTTGGCGTTGTTGGCCGATAAGCGCCCGGTTGCTGAGCTTTCAGTAGAAGACCTGAAAGCCCGATTGAAAGCCGCTCGCCAATTTGCCAAAGACGAAAACTTGCCCCCTGAAACGCGCAGCCAGTTAAAGGCCGTGGCAGAAGCAAGCAAGGCCGAACTTGACGTGCGCGCCCAAGCCGAACAACCCGCTGCACCAGCAAAGCCACAAGCCCAAGCTGAGGCAAAACCAGTAGAACCACAAGCAGCAGCGCCAGCACCGGTAGCAAAACCTGCCCAAACCGCAGAAGCAGCACCAAAGGCTGAATTGCCCCAAGCCGTTGTTGCCGTGTTGAATGACCAACGCCCTGCAAATGAACTGTCGGTTGAAGAGCTGAAAAAGCGCATTCAAATTGCGCATCATTTTGCGCGCGATAAAAACTTGCCGCCAGACGTGGTTGCCATGCTTCAAGCGATTAATGAATCAGCAGCGCTCGATCTGCAAAAACGCATGCAAGCCCAAACAGCTGGTGATCAAGCTGCAAAAGACCAAGCCGCAAAAGATCAAGCTGCAACAGACCTCGCTGCCAAGAAGCAAGCTGCTGCCGATTTAGCAGCCCAAAAGAAGGCCGCTGCTGATCAAGCTGCTGCCGATCAAGCCGCAGCAAATCAAGCCGCGCAAAACCCACCACAAAAAGATGCAAACGGCCAGATAGTGGTTCCCAAGGTTGCCATTGCAAAGCCTGTGCTACAGCCACAGCCAGAGGCAAAGCCTCCTGAAAAGCCGATTGAAAAGCCCGTTGCCGTTGTGGCCCCGCCGCCGCCAGCAGTGCAAGTGCCCACGCCAGAGAACGTGCAAAAGCTTGATGCAAACGCGGGCGACCCCGCGGCCGAACAAGCAGCAAAAACCTACATTGCCAACAAGGATGATATTGCCAAGTTGAACGATGAACAGCTGCGCACGCGATTAGACAATGCGCGCGAGTTGCTTGCCGCCAATGAATTATCACTGGAAACCGAACGCGCTGTTCGCGCCAAGTTGAAGCAAGAACGTGAAGTTCTGCGCTTGCGCTTGGCCCAAGCTGAAGCCGCGAAACAAGCCCAAGCTTTGAACCAAGCCACGGTGCCCGCAGATAAGCCGTTGATTGCAAGGCCAATGCCTCCTGCACTTCCCGGCACTGTTGCGCCACCGCCACCACGGCCACAAAACAACAGTGGTTTGGATGTGAACATATCAATTAACTTGATCACAGATTTAACGCCACCGCGCATTGTGTTAAGCGATCGTCGCCCACCTGAAAATTTGCAAATATCAGAATTGCAACGCCGCATTCGCGTTTATGAAGATGCGCAGGCAGACAACAACTATGGTGCAGATCAACGTGACTATTGGCGTCAATCTGTTGGCTATGACCGGGAGTTGCTGCGCCAACGCATGAGGCAAGAACGCCATCGCCGCGAAGAAGCATTGGCCATGGCCGCTTCGCAAAATGACATTAATGTTGAAATCCAGCCCTATACGCAATCTGCGCCAAGGCCTCCGCGTGCTGTGTTTGCAGCCGAGGTGGATGATGCGGACATGATGGATGTGTTAACATCAAGCGCCGGAAACGGAATGCAACAGCGTTATAAGGTGCAAGATATTGCCAACCAACAAAGCATTCGCAACTCTGTGTCTCGCATTGAAGTTGACACATTGCGCTTTGGATATAATGAAGGTTTCATCCGCGAAGAACAGCTGGGCAGTTTAGATGCCATTGCTGCCATTATCGAAAAAATTGTGAAAAAATATCCCAAAGAAGTGTTCTTGATTGAAGGCCACACGGATGCGGTTGGGTCTGACGCCTATAATTTGAAGCTTTCAAAACTGCGCGCTGAATCTGTGAAGAAAGCGCTCAGCACCTATTATGTTATTCCTGCCAAAAATTTGCGCACGGTTGGATTGGGTGAACGCTTCTTGAAAATCCCAACAGCTGATCCTGAGCCAGAAAATCGCCGCGTTTCAATTTCGCGCATCACCTCTTTGTTAAGTTCAGGCCAATAATTCAACATAAAAGCAAACGAAGTGACCTCATCGTCACTTCGTTTTTTTTACTTCGATTTGCCGATGGGCAAGCGCATTGTATCTTTCACGTCTTCCATCACAAAATATGAATGCGTGCTTTCAACCATTGGCAATG
>JAYWFC010000157.1:0-8343 GCA_043778995.1 Aestuariivirga sp. | reverse complement strand
AAAATCCCGTGAAGCTTGATATCAAGGCGATGAACGCCAAGAACGCAGTGAGAGATTAAGATTATGGCTGAACAAACAACTCTCGCAAACTTGGGCGCAGCTATGGGCATGGCCGCTGCAACGCCAGCAGCTGTTGCCGCAAACGCTGCCCCTGTTAAGCCAAAGCTTGATGCACAAGGCCGCGCCTATGCAACAGGCCGCCGCAAAAACGCAACTGCCCGTGTTTGGGTAAAGCGCGGCAAAGGCAAGATCACCGTAAACGGCAAACCGATTGAAGCCTATTTTGCTCGCCCCGTGCTGCGCATGTTGGTGCAACAACCAGGCATTGCTGTTGCCCGCATGACGGAAATTGATGTGGATTGCACCGTCGTTGGTGGCGGTCTTTCTGGCCAAGCTGGTGCTGTGCGCCATGGCATTGCGCGTGCGCTTTGCAATTTTGAACCTGATTTGCGCCCTGAATTGAAAAAAGGTGCCTTCCTCACGCGCGATAGCCGCATGGTGGAACGCAAGAAATATGGCCGTGCGAAAGCGCGTCGTCGCTTCCAGTTCTCGAAGCGCTAAGTTTTATAACATTCTTTGCAAAGGGCCGCATCTTGCGGCCCTTTCATTTTGAGAAGCATTTATGAAGTTTTGGATCGTCAGTGTTTTGTGTTTGATGCTTTCAACACAAGCAGGCTTTGCTGCCCCAAGCTGTGCAGCCCACAAAGGCATGACGGCGGTAGACATGTCTCAACCCGCAAATACCATCACCACAAGTTCAGGCAAAACGGGCTTTGCTGCTTTAAAAGCCATGGGTGTTAACACCATCATCCGCTATTATGATTGGGCCGACGAAGACATTTCTTGCAAAGCTTTGTTGCCTTCAGAATCAGATGCCATCATCGCCGCTGGGTTCAATATCATCTCGGTTTTTCAACATGAGAATGATGATCCCGAATCATTTTTTATCAAGTCGCGCGGCTCCACCGATTCCAAACATGCCTTAACCTTGGCCAAAGCCAACGGCCAACCCAAAGGGTCTGCAATTTATTTCGCTGTCGATGGTGTTGATCAAACCATCCGCGATATGGTTTTTGAACACGGCATGAGCAACGGCCATAAAATGACCAAGAAACGCCGTCGCCATCTGATTCATGCTGATCGCAACTTCATTCGCCACATTCGCCGTTATGGCCGCTTTTTAAAATATCATGCCTCAGTGTTTCACAAGCCTGTCGAAACCATCAAGGCAACAGACATGAACCCAGCCATCATCCGCTATTTTGAACAGGTGAATGCTGTGGTGAAAGCCGACAAGAATTACAAAATAGGCGCTTATGCCAGTGGTGCCGTTTGCGAATTGCTGTTGGGTAAAAAACTGATCGATTATTGTTGGTTGGCACAAAGCACAGGCTGGCCCGGCTTCGATCATTTTTTTCATTCCAAACGATGGGTTATGGTGCAGGAAAGATCAACCCTATGCCGCACCTGGAATTTTGCTAATGGAGACCATGTGTGGGTCGATTTCAATCGAACCAACTCAATCCCACGCGGGTCTTGGAATAAGAAAGGCCCGATAAAATCCACCCCAAAAATTCCGAAAGTTTGTAGTGGTTAGTTGCATCCGGCCAAATTAATCAAAAGTCGTGAATCAACTTTAAGTATAAGTTAACGATCTAGAGCTTTAACTTGCTCCACACCTGATGGAGCGAAATCATGACAAATTTGTTTCTCATATTATTTGGAATGACAATTGGTCTTTCAGGCGGCGTTGTATTAACCGCCTTGATGTTCGCAGCCAAACAAGCTGATAACAGTTCGGAAGAAGATTTTAAAAATCTGGGGAATTTAAAATCGATCTAAATATCACCCTTAGATCGAACATAGTCGCCAGGCGCATCTCCCAAAACAGGCAAACCACCATCCCCCGGAATGCGGGCTTTCACCATTTTGCCGCTTCTGCTTGAAATCCATTCCAACCAATGGGGCCACCACGAACCGGGTGTTTCAACAGCTCCTGCCATCCAATCTTCCAGCGTTTCGGCCTGAACTTTGTTTGTCCAATATTGATATTTGTTGCTGGCAGGTGGATTGACCACGCCTGCGATGTGGCCTGAGCCTGAAACGACCAGAGTGACAGGCCCACCGAAATGGTCTTGCAGACGAAACACTGAAGGCAAGGGGGCTATATGATCATCACGCGCCGCCAAGTTATAGATTGGAATTTTCACCTTGCTCAAATCAATCCGTGTATCGGCCACCACCATGTTGCCGTGTGATAAACGGTTATTCAAATAACATTCACGCAGATAAAATGAATGCACACCAGCAGGCATGCGCGTTGAATCGCTGTTCCAATAGAGCAAATCAAAAGGCATCGGGTCTTTGCCCAACAGGTAATTGTTGACCACGCAAGACCAGATCAAATCATTGGAACGCAAAAGATTAAAGGCATCTGCCATCCGGTTACCCGGCAAATAGCCTTTGTCTTCCATGCGGCCTTCAATCCAGCGCACTTGCTCTTCATCAACATAAACACAAAGGTCGCCAGCCTTTTCAAAATCAACCTGCGTGGTAAAAAACGTGGCGGCATTAACGCGAGAATCCCCGTGTGCGGCCATATAGCCCAAAGCGACCGAAACAAGGGTTCCGCCAATGCAAAAGCCAATGGTGTTGACCTTTTTGGCACCCGTGGCTTTTTGCACAGCATCGATCGCTGTTAAAAAACCCTCGCGCATATAATCTTCAAAACTTTTAACCCCTTCAACATCTCCAGCATTGATCCACGACATCACGAAAACAGTAATTCCATTGTCCACACAATACTTTATGAAGCTTTTCTGTGGCGTTAGATCAAGAATATAATATTTGTTGATCCAAGGCGGTGCGATCAAAAGAGGAATTTCGAAAACTTGTTCTCCCGCCGGAGAGAATTGCAGCAACTCAAACACATCGTTGCGAAACACAACTTTTCCAGGGCTAAGTGCAATGTTGCGACCCACTTCAAACGCGTTCCTATCGGTTTGCGTAATGCGCAATCTTCCGTCAGGTGATTTAAAATCGGCCTCAAGCTTTGCCATGCCATGCAACAGGTTTTCACCATTCGTGGCCAATGTTGCTTTCAAAACTTCAGGGTTAGAAATTGGAAAGTTAGACGGCGAAAGCGCGTTGACAATTTGCTCAACATAAAACTTCGCTTTCAACTTGGTGTGTTCGTCCAAGCCATCGGCATTGGCCACCATGTCTTGTGCCCATTTGGCCGAAACCAAATAGGCCTGTTTCATAAAATCAAAGGCCGCGTTTTCCTGCCAATCTTTGTCTTTGAAGCGCTTATCGTTTCGCGCTGGTACAATCATGGGTGCAATCTGCTGGCCCAGTGCCTTGGCCCAAGCCGCATGCCACAACATGGTATAGCCCTGCCAAAGCTGCATTTGCGCCATCATCAACTTGGATTTATCATTCATATAATAATCAAAAACTTTGCCCAGCGTTTTTGTCACTTGCTCCATTGGCAAGATTTGAATGTCAGCCTCTTTTTTCTGGATGTCAGACCGTTCGGCAATAAGCTTTGCAATCGCTGCACCGCGTTGAAAAACCTGGCCCATATTTTGCGCAAGCTTCAGCATATCGGGCAATTTGAATTCAGGTGTTGTGGGCTTTGAATCAGTCATGGTCTTAGTGTTTATAGACAAATCGGCCCCTTGTCGCCATAAGCAGGCCAATTAGGAAGCTTGATATGACAAACGCATTAAGATTGGGAATTGCGGGCCTTGGAACCGTGGGTGTTGGGGTGCTCGACATCTTGGCAAAACATGGTGAAGCGATCGCTGCCCGTGCTGGAAAGCCTGCAAAAGTAACGGGCGTTTCCGCGCGCAACAAAACTAAACCGCGCGGCAATCATGACCTTTCCCAACTTGAATGGCATGATGATCCTGTCGCTCTGGCCAAATCTGCCGGCATTGATGTTTTTATCGAATTGATCGGCGGAGACGGCGGCCCCGCGAAAGAATCTGTTGAAGCTGCAATCGGTTCGGGCAAACACGTCATCACCGCCAACAAGGCCTTGCTGGCCCACCATGGCGTAGCACTTGCAAAAGCTGCCGAAGCAAAAGGTGTTACGCTCAATTTTGAAGCCGCTGTTGCCGGCGGCATTCCCGTCATCAAGGCTTTGCGTGAAGGGCTTGTGGGCAATGCACCAAAGCGCGTGTTTGGCATTATGAATGGCACATGCAATTACATCCTCACCAAAATGGGTGAAGAAGGCCGAAGCTTTGAAGATGTTTTGAAAGAAGCCCAGGAACTGGGCTATGCCGAAGCTGATCCCACCTTTGATGTGGGTGGCTTTGACACCGCGCATAAGCTTGCCGTTCTCACTTCATTGGCCTTCGGCACCGAGGTGAACCTTGCTGCCATTAAAATTGAAGGCATCGAAAATGTGGCTCTGGCCGATATTCGCAATGCGGCAGAGCTTGGTTACAAAATCAAACTTTTAGGCGTTGCGGTGAACTATGATTCCGGCATCGAACAGCGCGTTCACCCCACGTTGATCAAACGCGGCTCACCCGTTTCAGAAACGGATGATGTTTTCAACGCCGTCGTGGTGAAGGGAGATTTTGTCGGAGATCTGGTGCTTGAAGGCCGTGGTGCTGGTGCGCACCCTACAGCGTCGGCCGTTCTTTCTGATATTGTGGATATTGCGCGTGGCAATTTCCGCCCCACGTTTGGTGTGCCAGCGGCCATGCTCAAAAAATACAAAGCATCTTCGCCCCGCGCCCACGAAGGTGGCTTTTACGTGTCGCTTGATTTGCACGACAGGCCGGGCGCCGTTGCTGCCATTGCGACAATTCTGGCCGATGAAAAAATTTCAATCGAAAGCATTGTCCAACACGGCAAAACTGATTCTTCAGCGCCCCGCGCCAAGGCTCAGTTCATTCTCATCACCCATGACACGCTTGAATCATCATTGAAAAAAGCGATGGAGAGAATTGAAAAAGACGGCCATGTGGCTGGCACCCCAAGGGTCATCCGCATTGAACGATTCTAGCGCTGCCTTTTTAAACATCACACGTTCGGCCAAAGGCCAGCGTTGGCAGGCCAGATTGCAAGATCAACGCCTGGCCCAAGCCATCGCCGAAAAGCATGATCTGCCAGAAATTTTGGGCCGCGTCATGGCCGCACGCGGCGTTGGCCTTGATGAGGTTGAAAACTATCTCAATCCCACTTTGCGCGGATTAATGCCTAAGCCATCAGCTTTGCTGGATATGGAAAAAGGTGCCGCGCGTTTGGCCCAAGCCATCATTGCGCAGGAAAAAATTGGCATCATCAGTGATTATGATGTCGATGGCGTTTCATCCGCTGCTCTTCTTTTGCGCTTTCTTCGCGCTGTGGGCCATGATGCTTTGGTCTACTTGCCCGATCGCCTCACCGAAGGTTATGGCCCTAGTGAAAAGGCCGTGTCATCATTGAAAGAGCAGGGGGCAGAACTGCTGCTCACATTGGATTGCGGTGTTCTTTCCCACGATCCCTTGGCGCACGCTGCTGAGATTGGTTTTACCACAATCATTGTCGATCACCACCAAGCGGGTGTTGATCTGCCCAAAGCCTTTGCCGTGATCAACCCAAACCGCCAAGATGATGTGTCTGGCCAAGGGCATCTGTGTGCCTGTGGTGTTGTGATGATTCTGATTGCTGCAACCAACAAACATTTGCGCGAACTTGGACATTATAAAACCAACCCTGAACCCAACATGTTGCAGTGGCTTGACCTTGTGGCTTTGGCCACCATTTGCGATGTGGTTCCATTGAAAGGCCTCAATCGCGCCTATGTCACGCAAGGTTTGAAAATTATGGCGCGGCGCGACAATCTTGGAATTGCGGCGCTGTGTGATGTGGGTGGCGTGAAACGCAAACCAGACACCTATTCGCTTGGCTTCATTCTTGGCCCGCGCATCAATGCCGCTGGCCGTGTGGGCCACGCCGATGAAGCGCTTGCCCTTCTTACAACGCAAGACAAAGGTGATGCTTCTGCTTTAGCGCAGAACTTGAATGACCTGAACCGCCATCGCCAAGCTGTTGAACTGCGTGTGGTTGATGAAGCCATCATCCAAGCCGAAGCCGCATTGGGCCAAACCAAAAAGCCCAGCGTTCTGGTGGTTGCTGCCGAAAGTTGGCACCCCGGCGTGGTGGGCCTGGCCGCTTCACGCTTGAAAGACCGTTATGGCATTCCAAGCCTTGTTCTTGCGATGAACAAGGCCATGCAAACTTCCACCGGGTCTGGCCGCTCAATCATCGGTGTTGATCTTGGCCACGCTGTGCGCGCGGCGCTGGAACAGGGCCATATTGTCAAAGGCGGTGGCCACGCCATGGCTGCTGGCTTAACATTAAAAACATCCAATCTCGGCTCATTCCGCCAATTCATGGAAGAAACCCTCAGCGCAAAAGTGGGTGAGAATCGCGAAACCTCGCTGCTTGTTGATGGTGCGTTGACAGCAGGCGGCGCAACTTTGAATTTGATAGAGCTTTTGGAACAGGCCGGCCCCTATGGCTCTTCCAATCCTTCCCCCATGTTTGTTTTTCCAGCACATAAAATTATCTATGCCGACCGCGCGGGGACAGATCACATCCGCTGCACCCTTGTGGCCAGTGACGGCACCAAACTCAAAGCCATTGCATTTCGGGCGTTGGGAACTGAGCTTGGCGAACTGTTGTTGTCAGAGCGAAACCACCCCATCCACATTGCGGGAAGGCTGGTGGCCGATGAATGGGGCCCAAAGCGCGTGCCTAGCCTGCAAATCGAAGATGCAGCGGCAATGGTTTAAGCGTGTGTCTATAAAATAAGTGTCGGTATGTCGCATCGTGCCAAGTGCCTCAGAACACTTGCAATCCCAACCGAACCTTTATATAGACCGCGCAGGGGCGCCCTTCGTCTATCGGTTAGGACGACAGCCTTTCACGTTGTAAAGACGGGTTCGACTCCCGTAGGGCGCACCACTGCTCTTTTAACTCATTGAAGTTGAAAGACATTAGTTAAATCAACACTTTAGCAAGACCTAAGTCATACAATTAGGTCATGCAATTGGCACTTCTCAGCTATCTCATAAGGGACAAGAACGAGACGTATTATTTCCGTCGTTCAATACCGATTCATTTGCGGCCTTTCATTGCGGGAAAGTTCCACGCAAAGGCCAACTGGAAGCAATCACTCAAGACCAAAGAGCCAAAGAAAGCAAAGTTTGAGTATGTTGCAATTCTTGCCGAATGCACCGCTGATTTCGATAGAGCTGAGATGCGTGAAGCATTGCGCAATCGAACTGCTCTGACTCAAGATGACATTCGTTCAATCGCTGATTGGTATAGAGATTCGCACTTGGCTGAAGACGATGATTTCCGCATTCGTGAATATCGAAATGACGAAGCGTTTCACGAAGAGGTAAAGCAACAAGCGGCAAGCGATGGCATAAGAATGCTTTCACGCTGGCCTAAGCACACGAATCCCGATGCCCTATCGGATAGGCAAATCTCAAAGAAGCGAAACACGTCTGCGATTGTTCAACACGCAACCCGCAAAGCGATGGCGAACGGTGACACGTCTTGGATTGTTGGTGAGGTTGAAGAGGCATTAAACCAATTCGGTGTGAAGCTTGATCGTGACTCACCCTCATTCAGGTCATTGTCACTGGCATTTCTTGAAGCTTCCAGTGAGGCCTGCGCAATGCTCACGCGGCGTTATCAAGGTGAGATTGTCAGAACACCACAATCAATTGCAACACCCCAAGGTGACGGGCGGTTGCCCTTGGAAAGTGGCAAGGTCATTGGCGACGAATTGACGATGATGCAAGCCTTTGATCATTGGAAGCGTGTTTGCAATCCCAAACCTAGAAGTGCTGAAGAGTTCAAGCGGGCAGCGAAGCTCTTTGTTGAACTCAAAGGTGACGTTCCCGTTGCTTCACTTATTCTGGCCGATGGTGTCGCGTTCCGCGAAGGCCTTTCGCGATTGCCAGTGATGAAATATCGCAGAGGGCCATTGCATAACGCAGATATGAAAACGCTCATTGCGTGGGCTGAAGCGAACCCTGAAGCAAAACGATTGGCAGCGGCAAGTACCAACAAATCAGTTGGGGCATTGGCAACAATCTGTAAATTGATGCGAGACGAAGGCAAAATCAACACTCCAGTCTGGGAGAACCCTTTCAAGGTTAAGAAGATCAAGGGCCGCGCAGAGTCGCGTGTGGAATATTCCCCCGATGATTTGAGAGCGATATTCAATTCAGCTGAATAGCCCCTAGATTTGTAGACACTTTGCCCCCTTAAAATGAGGCAAGGAGACGATCATGGGAAAAGGCAATTTCACCGAAGACTTCAGGT
>JAYWFC010000156.1:0-21804 GCA_043778995.1 Aestuariivirga sp. | reverse complement strand
TAACCCGCAACGCAAGCACGCTAAGAACGGCATGCTGTCACCGGTAGAGTTTGAGAGAAAGCAAAAACTGAACCCGCAGGGTGTCTAGGAAACTCGGGCTATTCAAACAGCTCCTTTCGATGGCACGGAAGTCAAGGTTCAAATCTGCTGAAATGAAGGCTGGATGGGTAGAGGCAATAGCTGCCATAAATTTATCGTTTCAGTCACCTACGCAACAGAAGTTGCTTCGCACCCCAAAGAAGTAGCTGATTGTGGACAATTCAAACGTCACGCATCCTATTTTCCTGTCCGCTTGCCGATTGCCAACCTGTGACACATCGAGCATATGTTATATGTGACACATCGGTTGGGAAGCGACTAAAGAAAGCCATTTAAATCGCGGGTTTCTTGATGCTTTGAAGTTTGGCTGGGGGACAAGGAACTTTGTCTACTTAGACGAAACCGCAAGTCTGGATTTGCTTATTCTGCAGTGGTTCTGCTCTGCGTTTGCCGGTTGATCCAAAAGCGTTTGCGGATTGGCTGTGAAACAAAAGTCGCAAAATGTGATTTCCTGTTACTGTGAGATTGAGTCTGGCACTTCTCTCAATCAAAAATCGTATGCATTTGAACCTGCCCATGTGAGACTTACTATAACTGACTAAACATTGAGCTTTGGTGACGCGAGGAATTGGCGAATGGTTCTATGGCTTGGAAGCACTGACATAAATGCCGAAAGGGTAGGTCCGGTGGGTGGCTTTCAAAATTAGTAAGGGAATCCATCCGCACGGTAAGGGGGAAAAACGCTCGCGCCGCAACGTGGGGAAGCTCTCTGAAATGATCGATAGTTTTTGCCAACTTTTCCAGTGCTTTCCGGTGACCTCGCGCCTAAGTTGAGCAACGATCTTGAATTTGATCACGTTAAGACATTCGATTAGAACGATAGGCATGAATTACATCCGTCATTCCCATCTTTGGCCCGGCGTTCCATTAGCTCTGGCGGCAGCAGCAGCTTTTGGCGCTTCTACACCAGTTGCCAAACTCTTACTGAGTTCAATAAATCCTTGGATGTTGGCGGGGCTTCTCTATCTCGGATCGGGAATTGGCCTCAGTCTTTTGATCGCAATTCGCAAGTTCACTGGTTCATCATCAGACGAAGCAAAGTTGACGTGGATTAATCTTCCATGGCTTGCGGGAACAATTCTATTTGGCGGGGTTTTCGGTCCATTGTTGCTTTTACTTGGACTCAATCTAACCGATGCGGCCTCAGCATCCCTATTGCTAAACTTAGAAGCCGTATTCACGTTGCTATTGGCATGGATTGTCTTTCGAGAGCACGTTGATCGTCGCCTCTTTATTGGCGCGGTTGCTATCGTCGCTGGTGCCGTGTTGTTGTCTTGGCAGGGTGGAATTGGCAAATTCAGTTGGGGCACGATCTTGATCGCACTTGCGTGTCTTTCATGGGCAATAGATAACAATCTCACTCGCAAGATTTCATCATCCGATCCGTTCGTGTTGGCGTCTATCAAAGGAATATGTGCTGGCAGTGTCAACACGGCACTTGCACTTTCATCTGGGGCTCATTGGCCCGATTTTGCGAACCTTGCAGGTGCTATGTCAGTCGGTTTTGTCAGCTACGGTTTGGGACTAGTTTTGTTTATCTTCGCATTGCGGTATTTGGGAACTGCGAGAACGGGTGCATATTATGGCACTGCTCCTTTCCTTGGCGCTTTGGTCGCTACACTTCTTCTCGGTTCCCCTTTGAGCGCAGTTGTGGTTGTTTCGGGACTTCTAATGGCGTTCGGCGCTTGGCTGCATTTGGCCGAAAGACACGAACATGAGCACACCCACAATGATTTAGAACATGAACATTCCCACATTCACGATCAACACCATCAACACGAACATCAAGGTGACGTGACCGAACCGCACTCACACTTGCATCGTCACTATCCAATGCGACACAAACATTCTCACTATCCTGATTTACATCACCGCCACAAGCACAACTAATTTCACGAATGGCTTGACCGTGGTGCTACCAAGTCATACAAATCATCAACGAAATCGACTCAAGCGCCTTGTTAAGTTATTGATTTAATTATGTTTCGCTCTGCAAAACTCAATTCCCGTAGGGCGCACCATTTCTTTTCCATTGGCAGGCACAGGCGTGATGCATGAAGCCTTTAACAAAGATTACCCAATTCTTTGTTTGCAGAATTTGTGATGGATTTGTGCAAAGCTGAAACCGCGCCATGATCTTGCCTTACTGGACTTGCAACGCTATCGCTGAATGATGACGAAGAAAAAATACGTCAGCCGCCTCTCAACTGTTTTAGGCGTTGCCCTTGGCATATATTTTGGCGCTGCTTATTTGGTGGCGCCGCTTGTGTGGGCCGATTATATTTCATGGTCTGGCATCACCCAACACGCGGCTGTGACCACAACCAAACAAGGCATTGCTGCTGATCCACTCAATTTCGGGCTCGTCGGAACGAAGGAAGAAGTTGTTTCGGCCATGCGCCAAGCGGGTTGGTATCCAGCAGATCCTGTAACCCTTAGGTCAAGTCTGGCTATCGCCAAAAGCGTGGCGTTTGACAGGCCCTATGTTTATGCGCCTGTAAGCCCCCTGTTTTATGAAAGCCGAAAGCAAGATTTGGCCTTTGAAAAGCCCGTGGGCAACAGCGCCAAAAAACGTCACCATGCGAGGTTATGGCAAGTGATGGACAAGGGCGTGGAGGGCAAACCCGTATGGGTGGGGGCCGCCACGTTTGATGCCAGTGTCGGCTTGAGCCATCTCACATTTCAAATCACCCATCATATCAGCCCCGATATTGATGCTGAACGCGATGAGTTGTTGGGTGATTTGGCCAAGGCCAGAGTTGTGCGCATAGAGTATCGTTTGCCAGCGGAAGGGCGAAGTCTGTTTGGCATGAATGGTGGTGGCGATAAATACCACACCGATGGCAACATTCAATTTGCCGTGGTGTGTGATGATGCAAAGCCGCAGGAAGATCCGCCTCGCCAATTGGCACAATCGCCCTTTGTTGCTTTAAAAAACCGTGTGTGGACATTTGCCGAAAACTCTGGCGGAAACCGCACCATGCCAGCATCGTTGAGCAAACAATGAAAATTTCCCAAAATCCAGATGCCATGGCGCCAGATGGTTCAGAAGTGCGCTTTCTGGCCAGAACGGATCGTGGCTCTATGGCACAATTCACGCTTCTTGTCGGGAAAACGTCAATTGCTGTGGCCCACCGCAGCGTTGAAGAGGTGTGGTTCTTCACCCATGGGCAGGGGCAGTTTTGGTGCAAATCTGCGGCGGGGGAAGATGTTATGGAAATTCACCCAGGCGTCACATTGTCAATCACCGTGGGCACGCATTTTCAATTTCGCAACACCGGCCAAGAACCACTTGTTGCTGTCGCCACCACCATGCCGCCTTGGCCCGGCGAAAATGAGGCTTATGAGGTTGAAGGCAAATGGGCTGCTTCGCTCTAGCTTTTCCCACCCGCTTTCCCATATAAGCAGGCGATGAGCTTTCACTTTCGCAAAATGAACGGGTTGGGCAATGATTTTGTTGTGCTGGACGCGCGTCAAAACGCCATCGCCATTTCTGAAACCCAAGCCCGCGCCATTGCAAATCGCAAATCTGGCATTGGCTGTGACCAATTAATTGTGATGGAAAATTCAAACTTTGCCGATGTACGCATGCGCATTTGGAATGCTGAAGGTGGCGAAGTTCCATCCTGCGGTAATGCCTCGCGCTGCATTGCCGACTTGATCTTTGACGAAAAACAAACAGGCCAAGCCACCATCGAAACTTTGGGCGGTTTGCTGGTGGCTACGAAGGCTGGTGAAAAGCTTGTCACCATTGATCAGGGCGTGCCGAAATTCGGCTGGGCTGAAATTCCATTGTCTGAACCCTTTGCCGATACACGCCACATTGAATTGCAAGTAGGCCCGATTGATGCGCCGCTTCTTCATTCACCTTCTGTTGTGAATGTAGGCAACCCGCATTGCATTTTTTGGGTGAATGATTTGGATGTGGTTGATTTTTCTCGCGTCGGGCCAATGCTTGAAAATCACCCCATGTTCCCTGAACGCGCCAATATTTCATTGGCCAAAGTTGTGGCGCGTGATCATGTGATTTTAAAAGTGTGGGAACGCGGTGCGGGCTTAACACAAGCCTGTGGCACAGCGGCTTGCGCCACGATGGCAGCTGGCTTTCGCATTAAAATTATTGATGCAAAATGCAAAATCTCCTTGCCGGGTGGAGATCTGTTCATGGCCGTGAATGAAGCCAATGGACATATTTTGATGACTGGCCCTGCCGCCTATGATTTTGAAGGCACCTTGCCTGAAGGCCTGTTGTGACTGAGCCGCAGATTGAAACTTTTGGCTGCCGCCTCAATACATTTGAGAGCGAGATTATGCGTGGCCACGCCGCCAAGGGCGGTTTGGAAAACGCTGTCATTTTTAATACATGCGCGGTGACAGCCGAAGCCACGCGCCAAGCGCGCCAAGCCATTCGCAAAGCGCACAGAGAAAACCCCACCGCTCAAATTATCGTCACCGGCTGTGCCGCCCAAACAGACCCTGATATGTTTGCGGCCATGCCAGAAGTTTCACGCGTGTTGGGCAACGAAGAAAAACTTCAAGCGTCTGCTTGGTTGGCCAATACCAATCGCCCCCGCGTTGATGTTTCAAACATCATGGAGGTGAAACAAAACCGCCCGCCGATGATTGATCGTTTAACCGCAAGAACACGCGCATTTGTTCAGGTTCAAAATGGATGTGATCATCGCTGCACATTTTGCATCATTCCCTTTGGGCGCGGCAATTCACGTTCTGTTGAAATTGTGGATGCGGTTGAACAGGTGCGCAGGTTGGTGGCTGAAGGGCACAACGAAATTGTGCTTTCGGGGGTTGATCTGACATCTTGGGGCAATGATCTTGAAGGCGCTCCCAAATTAGGAAAATTGCTGAGCCAAATTTTAAAATCGGTTCCAGACCTGAAACGTCTGCGCCTTTCATCAATTGACTCAATCGAGGCTGATGAACACCTTGTTGAACTGATCACGGGTGATCATCGCATCATGCCGCATCTGCATCTTTCGCTCCAATCTGGCGACAACATGATTCTGAAACGCATGAAAAGGCGTCATGCCCGTGAACATTCCATTGAGTTTTGTGCAGAATTGCGCAAGCGCCGCGCCGATATGGTTTTTGGCGCAGACATTATTGCGGGCTTTCCCACCGAGACCGATGAGATGTTTGAAAACACATTGAATATTGTTGATGAATGCGGGCTTACATATTTGCATGTGTTTCCATATTCGCCGCGGCCTGGCACGCCGGCTGAAAAAATGCCAGCGGTTCCGGGCGAAGTGATTAAACGGCGTGCCGCATTGCTGCGCGCCAGAGGCGAGGCAAGGTTGGAGAAATATCTGGGCCAACAAGTTGGCGAAACGCGCAACATTTTGGTTGAAACGCCAAACGCGGGGCGCACGGAACATTTTGCGCTGGCGAAATTTGAAACGGCAATGGTGCCCGGTGCTTTGGTGAAAGCCAAAGTGCAATCAGCAACACCAACCCATTTGCAAATGAGCATGTGATGGCCGGATTTTTCAAAAAACTGTTCAATCGCATTGTCGGCAATCCAATCGAAGAGATTTTGGTAGAACCCGCAGCACCCGCCGCGTTGCCTGCACCAGCGCCAGAGGCACAACCTGAACCGGAAGTAACAGCGGTCAAGCCAGCAGTCAAAGCCGCCAGGGCCAAGCCTCGTGCAAAAAAAGTTGTAGCGAAAATAGCGGTCGAAAAGAAACCGCCTGTCAAAAAAACTGCGGCGAAAAATGCGCCCGTGCAAAAAACGGTTGCTAAAAAAACAGCTGTGAAGCCCACTGCCAAAACAGTTGCAAAGCCAGTGGCTTTGGCAGCGCCACAAAAGAAGTTGGCACCAACGGCAAAGGAAGTGGTTGCTAAGCCACGCCCGGCGACTGTTGTGCCGGAAATTGTTAAGCCTAGCACCGTCATCGCAAAGAAGGAAATTGCGCCCCCCCCGTTACCTCCGGCTGTTATTCCCTCAGCGCCGTTGCCAGTGCCTGAACCTGTTGCCAGGGCTGGTTGGTTTTCAAAACTAAAAGAGGGGCTTTCCAAGTCTTCCAAATCCATCGGGGGCTCAATCACATCCATCTTCACCAAGCGGAAGCTTGATAAAGACACACTGCAAGATTTGGAAGATACGCTTGTGCAGGCTGATCTTGGTATGCCAGTGGCTGAGCGTATTATTGCAAGGGTTTCACAAGGGCGTTTCGACAAAGAGATTGACCCCGAAGAAGTGAAACAGATATTGGCCGACGAAGTGGCCAAGGTTTTAAAGCCTGTTGAAGTGCCATTCAATTTTGGTGCAGAAAAACCTTTTGTTGTTATGGTTGTTGGCGTGAATGGTTCGGGCAAAACCACCACCATCGGCAAGCTTGGCTCAATCGCTGCGGGTGAAGGCTTCAAAGTGATGTTTGCGGCATGTGACACATTCCGCGCCGCCGCCATTGAACAGCTGACCGTTTGGGGCAAACGCATCGGGGCTGAAACAATGAGCAGGCCAACGGGGGCAGATTCGGCGGGCCTTGCCTTTGATGCATTAAAAGCTGCCAAAGAAAACGGCACGGATATTTTATTCATCGACACTGCGGGCCGCCTGCAAAACAAAGCCTATTTGATGGATGAGCTTGATAAGGTTGTGCGTGTTATCAAAAAGCAAGATGAAACAGCGCCCCACGCGGTGCTTTTGGTGCTGGATGCAACCACAGGCCAAAACGCACTTTCTCAAGTGCACGTGTTCAGCAAGGTCGCCGGTGTAACAGGCCTTATCATGACCAAACTTGATGGCACAGCGCGCGGTGGCATTTTGGTGGCCATTGCAGAAAAGTTCAAACTGCCCATTCATGCCATTGGCGTGGGCGAATCCATCGACGACTTGCAACCCTTTGACGCGCAGGGTTTTGCCCGCGCCATAGCCGGACTTGAAAACACATGAATGATTTGAAGCTGGGCCAAACCCAAAAAATGTTGCTCGATTTGGGGCCGTTGCTGGCGTTCTTTCTGGCCAATTGGAAATTTGGTTTGATCACCGCAACTGGCGTTTTGATGGCCGCCACATTCGTGTCTCTGGCCATCACCTATTGGATCACCCGAACCGTGTCGAAGTTTACGCTGATCAGCGCGTGTTTCATTGCGGTGTTTGGTGCTGCAACCTTATATTTTCAAGATACGTGGTATCTCAAAGCCAAGGTTACATTGATTGAATTTTTGTTCGCTGGGTTTCTATTCTCCGGTCTCTATTTCAATAAGCTTTTTGTCAAAGACATAATGGGCCACGCACTGGATATGCCAGATGACGCGTGGAAAACTCTCACCATTCGGTGGGGATTATTTTTCGTCGCCATGGCAATTTTGAATTTAATAATCTGGAAGTTTTTTTCTGAAAGCATGTGGGTCAGCTTCAAGGCATTTGGCTTGCTTGGTTGCACCATGATATTTGCTTTGGCCAACACGCCCTTTATGGCAAAATATATGAAGGACTAACGTCATAGCCCAAACATCATTACCAACCGCGTTGCCAAGCCTGCTGTAACGCCCGTCAAAACTGTTCCCCAAATCATATCGATGATTGCGATGCGCCAACCAAAACCTTCCATCACGGAAAGGTTGGTGAAATCATAGGTGCCATAGGCCATGGCTCCGATTGCGGCACCTAGCCCGGCGGCCATCATCCATGAGCCATTGTTCAGACCAGGCGAAACCGCGAAAAACCAAACTCCCAGTGCGTAACCCACATAAAAAATGATCGCCGCCGTGAGATTGGGTTGCTTCTTCAGAAGCGTTCCAATTTCGGCAACATAGGTTGAACGCGCAACACCCATCAGCCACACCATGTCGATGGCCACAAACAGTACAACAATAATAATATAGCTCACTATAAATTTGCTCATCGTGCTGGCCCTTCATACAGGTTTGAAAACGGTTGATCTGGTTGCGGCGGCGTTGGTTGGATTTTTAAACCCTTCCGCCAAAGTTTAAATGCTTCCCAATGGATGCCAAACAAGACCTGCATAGGCAAAAGCGGCATGCGCAGGAATGCCTTGAATAGGTTCCAATCGGTCAACGGCGTTTGTTGTCCGTTGATCCAAGTGTTCAATGTCAAAGAGTCTTGGGTAAAAAGTTGAACCGCCAAATGCAGCTTTTCATCGGGCACCGGTGCCTTAAAATGATAATAGCCTTCAACGGTGTTGAACGGCGAAACATGCAGCCGTTTTTTCGTCTCGTCATTCAGTTCATCAGCCCGAACAACATATGAATGGGAATGGCCAAATGTGTTGTTCACATCAAAAACCAAACACTTCAATTCATCTTGTGTGTCAAAACAATAATAGCTGGTGATGGGGTTGAACACGCGCCCAAAAAGAGCAGGCATGCAGAGCATAAAAATTTTACCCACAGCACCAACGCCAATAGCGTTTTCTGCCAAGGCGCGAACATGCTGAGCCAGCGGCATGTTATCGTTCGTCTTCCACTTTTTATCAGTAATACCGAACACATTAAAGCGATTGTAGCTGAACAGGCGCAAATTCATTTTGCCCAAGTGTTCAACATCAAGCCAAAGATAAAACACGCTCATGCGCAGCCTATGCAGAATGGGCTTGGTGCGCACATGCACCACCTCACACTGATAGAGCGATGATGGCGTGATCATTCCGCCGCCTCATGCGAAACATTGTTTTGCGGCATGATCAGTCGGTCATTTGCGCAAGGCACAGACCACGGGCGTGACACTCCGCCGAGTTCTTCAGCAACAGCCAAGCCTGCCTGCAAACCATCCTCATGGAAGCCCGAGCCAAAATACGCCCCACAAAACCAAATCCGATCTTGGCCCTGCAAGTCCCACAACTCACGCTGCGCCTCGGCAGTGGCCGTTGTAAACTTTGGGTGCCTAAACGTGGTTGAATATAGAATGTCTCGCGGCAATTCCTTGCCGTCGTTGACCAGAGATACAAATATATTTTGCTTTGTATCCAGCGGTTGCAGGTCATTCATCCAATAGGTCAATGACCCCTTGGTGTTGGCCGCAACATAATTCCAGCTTGACCAATGCCGCTTGGCCTTTGGCATGAAGCGCTGATCTCGATGAACATGAATGGGGTTGTTGGTATATTCAAATGCGCCAAGAATATCCATTTCGTCTATGCCTGGTTTGTCGATCAAAGACAGCGCCACGTCTGCGTGAGTTGCTAAAACAGCATGATCAAAATTTTCGATCTCGCCATTTTGCAAAACCAAAGACACACCGTAATTCTGCCGGATAACAGCACGCACACTCATATTGACAAGAGCATTGAAAGCGCCATCGTTCACCAGCTTATCAACGTAAGTTTTTGAACCACCGCGGACGGTACGCCATTGCGGCCTGTCTGAATAATTCAACAATCCATGGTTCTTGAAGAATTGTAGAAATGACTTGGCCGGATAATCCAACATCGATTGCGGGTCAGACGACCAGATGGCGCCAGCCACTGGCAGCAAATGAAGATCAACAAAATCTTTTGAGAAGCCCTCTGCCTGCATGAAGGCCGCCAGTGTCAAACTCTCATCAACATCCGAAAAATCAACTTTGGCCAGGCGCAAGAACTTCGCCATGCCTTGCATCATCCGCCAATGCGCGGCGGATTTGAGATTGCTAATGCTACCCACAAAATTAAACGGGCCTGAACCCGAATATTCATATCCGCCCGATTTTAATGAAACAGCAAATCCCATTTTCGAAGGCGCAGTTTCGACGCCCAAATGCGAAAACAGCGCGCTAAGGTTTGGATAGGTTTTCTCGTTATAAACGATAAAGCCACAATCAACCGAAACTGTGTTGCCCAAATCTAAGTTCAACGTGCGCGCATGGCCACCGAGATAGGGCGCAGACTCAAAAAGCGTCACGTCATGGCCCTTGGATAATAACCAAGCTGCCGAAAGCCCCGACACGCCTGATCCCACAACCGCAATTTTTAAACGCTTCATCCGCTCTCAATCCCTAGCTGGATTCTTTACGGATAAAGCGCATTCTTGGTTCAGTATCACCAGCTGCCAATGTTGGGCATGCTTGCCCAAGGTTCTTGCACCGGCAGGTAACCATTGTCTTTTTGCAAAACTTCGATCGATATTCCGTCAGGTGTTTTGATGAAAGCCATGCGCCCTTCGCGTGGTGGGCGATTGATTGTCACGCCATGCTTCATCAAGCCTTCGCAATAATCATAAATGTTGTCGACTTGATAAGCCAAGTGACCAAAGTTGCGGCCACCGGTATAAGTTTCAGGGTCCCAGTTGTAGGTGAGTTCGACCGGCACTTCCGGGTTTTCAGGGCAAGCCACAAACACTAACGTGAAGCGACCCTTCTCAGAAACCGTGCGATGTGTTTCTACAAATCCTAAAATACGGGTAAAAAAATCCAGCGATTTATCCAAATCACTGACGCGGATCATGGTGTGAAGATATTTCATTTTTGCTTTCCTTATGGTTTTAAAAAAGCCCACGAATCGCAAATTGTCAAATTTCATTTGTTTGCTGCGTGCTGCATTCATTGTTGCTGTGTTGCTTGTGTCCCGAAGTCTATGTCTGATGGCCGCAACAGTGCGCCGCACAAAACTTCCAAACCTATGATTCATCCATATAAAATGCTTTTCAAAGTGAGGGCTTGTAAAGTTGATGTGCAAAACTTGCGAAGATTCTGCTTCGTTGCAAATAAGCCACTGTACAAAGTGTTAAGATTTGAGCAATTTGTAGTTTCGATTGCGTCGGGGAGGCCCTGGCGCTGGGGAATGGGTTGGGTAAGTAAATGTCTGAAGCGGCGGCAAGAGCAACAGGTGCTGAACAAACAGTATCGCAGAGCGAGAACGAACACGGCGTCACAATCATCCGTGTTGATGGTTTGGTAAAATGGTTTGATATTGGTCGGGGTTATGGTTTTGTTATTCCCGATAACGGTCTGCCAGATATTTTGCTTCACCTCAGTTGCCTTAAACGCGATGGGTTTGATGCGCCTCTTGAAGGTTCGCGCGTGGCCTGTGAAGTTGTGGCCCGCCAAAAAGGTTTCCAATGTTTGCGTGTTTTGAGTGTTGATCATTCAACCGCAATTCACCCAGTTGAACGAAAAGCAAAAACTCACAACCCAGTAAGTGCAACAACCGGTTGGGTGCGCGCCAAAGTGAAATGGTTTAATCGCACCCGTGGTTTTGGTTTTGTGAGCGAAGGCGAAGGCCTTGGAGATATTTTTGTGCACATGGAAATTTTGCGCAAAACCGGTATTGCTGAATTGATCCCTGAGACTTGGATCTATGTAAAATATGGTGACAGCAACCGCGGCAAGATGGCGGCTGAAGTGCGCAACAGCTTGGACAATGGAATAGCCCACACCAACTAAAGGCCTACACTTTTCAATTGATATGCGTTCGTGAGTGATTGAGTGATGAGAAAAATTCTTCTTGCCCTTGTGGCTTTGCTCTTTGCTGGCGCTGTTCATGCGCAGGAAATGATGCGGGTGGAGCCTCTCACAATCGTCACGCAATCCACATCTGCCATGTTCAGCGCTGAAATTGCCGACACAGATGTCTTGCGCGAACGTGGCCTTATGTTTCGCCAGCGCATGCCACAAGACCAAGCGATGTTGTTTGACTTTGGCGAACCAAAGCCAGCGGCCATGTGGATGAAAAATACCTACATGTCGCTTGATATGGTGTTTGTGCGGCAAGACGGAACCATTGCCGCCATTGCCGAAAACACCGTACCCAAATCGCTGGATACAATCAGCGTGCAAGAACCTGTTCGCGGCGTCATTGAACTTGCGGCCGGAACTGCAAAGCGTGTTGGCATTCGCAAAGGGGATAAAGTTTTAAATGCGATTTTTAAAACGACGCTGAACTAGTGAACTTCGGCTATGCTCCAATCAACCCTTTCATGGGCACGATCAATCCTGAATCCGGAAAAACGTCCTTGCTCAACGCTTCGTTGCTCAGGCCGAATTGGTCGGCAAGCAAACCTTTAAGGACCGAGCGAAGGTCAGTCGTGGGTTTTAAATCTCGGCCCTGATAAAGCGCTGCGTTTTTAAGCCCCGGCCAATCCGCAATAACGCGCCCGCCTTTAATGGCACCACCCGCCATGAATGCCAGTGTGCCTGTGCCATGATCAGTGCCATCTGTGCCGTTCACGTTTACTGTTCGGCCAAATTCAGTCATCACAACAATTGCAGTTTGCGCCCAAGCGGCACCCAAGCCCGTTTCAAATTCAGCAATTGCCCCATCAAGCCCAGCGAGAAGATTGAACAAGCGGCCCTTGGCACCGCCTTCATTTTCATGCGTGTCCCACCCATCAAAAGCCATTGCAGCAATGCGCGGGCCATCATCTGCCGCCATTAATTTTGCAGCGCCTCTGGCTTGGGCCACCATATCGCCGCCTTGATTGACTTTGCCCATGGAAACATCCATCGCTTGGCCGCTCACCAGCATTTGCGTTTTGATAGACTCGGAAAACAGCTTTGCTAATTTCACATCAGTATGTTGATAAAGGTCGAGCAGGCGCTGATTAATATCTTGCGTTGGCCCGGGAAGATCAACGGGTGCCCAGCCCAAGGTTTCAGCAGGCCCACGAATGATCAGCGGCGCAACGGCACCCACAGCCAAACTGGGATTGCTGGCAACTCGGCTGCCGTTGGGAATGGCGCTGATTGCGCGGTTAAGCCAGCCCGATGACACATTGCCGGGCCCTGCAAAACCGTTCTCCAAAACATCTTGCCCATCAAAATGCGAGCGTTCCCGATAGCCCGTGGCAACGGCATGAACCACAGCGGCTTGGCCAGATTTATAAAGCCTGGAAAAATTTGTCATCGCTGGGTTGAGCGCAAAAAATGAATCAAGCCCAAGCCCAGCGTTCTCGCCTGAAAAGCCCAACGCCAAGTCGCCATGCAGGCCTGCATAGTCGGGGTCGCCCACGGGGGCCACAGCCGATAATCCATCCATGGCGCCGCGCAAGATAATGGCAACCAAGCGCGGATCGCGCCCATCAGCCGCGCGGGCAAATTTTGGAATAAAGGCTGAAGCCACAAGGCTGCCGCTAAGGCCTAACATTTTACGGCGTGACAGAGTTGCAATTTCACAAAGCGGCATGATGTTTCTCCTAACGGCGTTGAAATTCGGGTGACATGAAAAGCAATGCCAAGCCTTGTTGGCGAGATTCGGCGCGGGCAACAGTTTGTTGGGTTTCGTGTGAAACGCTGTTGCCCAAAAGGGCCTGCAACAAATCTGATGGGCTATCCTGCATTTGCGCTTGGCGCACCAACAGCGTTGCATAAGCAAGCCTGACTTTTAATCCTTCAGGCGATGCCCAAACATCATTGGTGTCTCCAAAACCATTGGGGCCGGGCGGTTGCCAGGTGGGCTGGCCAAGCTCTTTCAATGCTCTCAACATTTGTTGTGGCTTTGTAGGTTCAAACCCAAGGCCACGACTGACAGAGACCAGATATTCGAGAGGACTTTTCAGTTTATCAACAGGCGTGGACCATGCCAAATCATCTTCCAAAAGGGTGTTCGCCAAAGCCTTCAAATCACCCTTGGTTTTTGTGAAATTTCGGCTCAGATTATCAACCAGCTCAGGCGGCGGAACATCGGCCACAAAATGCCGCGCAACTTTAAATGCAATGTGTTTTGCCGTGGCGGGGTGTATGGCCAAATCTGCCAAAACTGCCTTGCCTTGCGCAATATCATTTTGCCGATAAGATTTTCCCATAATTGTTTGAGCACCAGGCTGGTGGCGGTTTGGCTCGAAATAAAACACACCGGGTTCTTGTTTGTTGTTATTGGCTCCAGCGAACGTCCACCCCGTGATCACGCGCGCAAAGGCCGTCACATCTGCTTGCGTATAGCCAGAGCCCACGCCCAATGTGTGAAGTTCCATAATCTCACGCGCTAAGTTTTCATTAAGGCCCTTGGCACGTTTCAATCCAGCACGGGAATCAGGGCCGATTGAATCTCGGTTATCCAGATAAGCCAACATGGTGGGGTGTGCTTCAACCGCAAACAAAAGATCGCCAAACGAACCCAAGACATGGGGCCTTATGGCTTCACGTTCAAAACTGCCAGCTGTTGCGCGCACCAAGCCAGATTTTGCAACAGATATGCTGAAATGATTGGACCAAAACCAAACCCACCGCTCTAAAAACCCTGCCGGTGCTTCATATGCCTTTAAAATTCGCGCTTCCACTTCATTCAGAAGCGCCTCGCGCTGCACCGATTGCATTTTGGGTTTGGTGGATGTGTCGGGCTGTTGGGCAGCATTAGCATCGACACCTTCACGCATGGCTTTTTTCATAGCCTGCTGTTCAAAATATGCGGCAAGATTTGCTTTTGTATCGACAAGTTCACTTGAAGTGATCATTGCAGACTGGCTATTAAGTTCCTGTTGTAAATATGCTTTTGGGTCTTTTTCTGCTGCATTGGCATCAGCTTCTGGCATTTCGATGCGCCGCCCCAAACCAAATCGGTTAAAGGCGCGAAACACTGAATATTTTTCACTTGAAATAGCCATCGCGTTCTCCTGTTTCACAATAACAGACGCACCGCCAAAACAAATTCCGTTGCAGCCTTACATATGTTTAAATTTCATGTTGGATGAAAGACAGGTTCAAGGTAAACAAACAGAAATTTGGAATGAACATTGTGACCAATGCAACAAACGACAACGCTTCTCTGAAAACAAGATTTGCCGCCTATAGGCGCAATTTTATTTATACCAATGGCGAAAGGCTAACCCGCGCCCTCACTCGATTTTTCGCCAGCCAGTCGTTGGTTGAAGACAAGCCGATTTTGGATTCAAAGCACTTTCCGTTTCTGCAACAGTTTACAGACAACTGGGAAGTGATCCGTGACGAAGTTGTTGGCATTCTTAAAAACCGTGAAGAAATTCCGGCGTTTGAAGAGGTTTCTCCTGAACAACATTGGATTGCCAAGGGCAAAAATTGGCGCACGTTTTTTCTGTTTGGCTTTGGTGAAAAACTTCCTGGCAATTGCGCCAAGGCTCCGGTCACCACAGCGCTGCTTGAAAAAGTGCCAAATCTACAAATCTCTTGGTTTTCCATCCTCAGCCCCGGTTATCATATTCCGCCACATCGTGGCGTTACCAAGGGTATTGTGCGTGCTCATCTTGGTTTGATCATTCCAAAAAACGCTGAAAAATGCCATATCCGTGTTGATGATCAAATTCGCGTTTGGCATCCGGGCGAAATTTTTGTGTTGGATGACACCTATGAACATGAAGTGTGGAATGACACTGATGAAGAGCGTGTGATTCTAATTTTTGATTTTGATCGTCCGATGAAATGGCTTGGGCGCAATTTGTTGCACACATTCATTTATGCAATGAAATTTACGGCATTCTATCAAGAGCCAAAGAAAAATATGATGACCTTTGAGCAAAGGTTCGAAGCGGCCACACGACGTAACAACGAAAATTTGGAAAAACTGGCCGATGCACAGGAAGCGGCTCGCAAAAAATAGTTAAATGCGAGCGGCGGCGGGTTGCCAGCAATCGAGATTGCTGCTGTCGGCTGCCTCTGTGGGAGCAAGTTGACTGGCTGCGAAGAATCCCCAATTCAAGCCAATAATCCACCAAAGGTGACGCCAATGTTCAGTGTCAATTTGTACGGCTTGAAGTGAAACCGCAACCAAACAGGCAAATGCCGTGATGGCATAGGGTTGAAACTCTGTGCGTTTAAAAACTGTGCGCAAACCAACATAAAGATTTGAACTTACCATCGCCAAGTAGGTTATGCCGCCCAGCCAGCCAAACGATGAAAACGCATTAACAAAGCTGTTATGGGGGTTTTCACGAAACACCAAAGCAAATTGATAAGGCCCAAGGCCAAGCGGATATTGCAGCAACAACGGAATTGAATTTAATTGGTTGCCAAAGCGACCCGTTTCACCGGCATCATAATTTTTGACAAGTGTGAGCCGGTCAAGAAACAAAAACCGCACTTCGGGAATGCTCATTAGAAAAATGATCATCACGATAACGGCACCAATTGCTGCAACAGCCGAAAACGCAATATTGGTGCGCGCTCGCATGGTGGGCGCAAGAAAAAACGTAAGCACCATCATAAGGCCGGTGGAAAGCATAACATTGATCCAAGCGCCACGCGAAAAGGCCAAAAACAAACCCATCAAAATAATTCCAACCCGCAGGAAATTGAATGGCGATCGTTTGATGGTTCCGAGCGCCAGCGCTTGCAACATGCCAACTGCAGGCAAAACCAGATATGTGGAAAACACGTTGGGATCTTTAAATCCACCTGTCGCACGGTCATTCAGTGTGAAATAAGATGAGAATGACGTGAAATGAAAGTAACCAATCAGCCCCAATATGGCGGCAATTGTGGCACCTGCCCAATAGGCGCGCATAATCAGCAAATAATGCTTCGCCGCAGATTCAGCAATGAAGGCCGCAATAAAAATTCCGGAAAGAGACATATAAAATGTGACAAACACAAATTTATAACTGGCAAAATCTAAGTCATCGCGCACTTTCATGTAACTGAGAATGCCGCCCACATTATACAAAATGAGCAAGGCCATCAAAGGCATGATCGTTGGCGTTATTTTCAAACCGCTGCGATAAAACAAGACCAAGGTGAAAAAGAAAATCAGGTCGCAAACGGCGGGTTCAATGTTGACATAAAACGAGGTGAGAAAAATCAAACTGATGAATGCGTTTTGCAACTTAATGCGCGCGTTTTCACCCAGCAAAACAGCCCGGTTAGGTTCTGTGGCGTAAGTGCTCATTGATTTGTGAATTTTGCTGTGGTCATAACTTACCAAACTCTAAACAGAGTAGGTTAACGGAAGCTTGATATTGGGGGGCAAAACGCCACCCCTTCCACAATCACCAAAGCGTCCCTATCTATGCTAACACATATAATCTGATTCACTGAAGAGGCGCACATGCACGATCCACAAGACTTCATCACCAGGGCTGCTTTTTGGCCCTCCGTTATTCAGCAAGAAAGCCGTGGCGAACGGGTTTATGATTTGCCTTCCAGGCTTCTGCGCGAACGCATCATTTTCATAACCGGCCCGATTGACGATCAAGTTGCTGCCTCTGTTTGTATGCAGCTGTTGTTCCTTGAAGCTGAAAACCCAAAAAAAGAGATTGCCATGTATATCAATTCGCCCGGCGGCGTGGTGACATCTGGCCTTTCAATCTATGACACGATGCAATTTATCCGCCCACAAATCTCAACGATGGTGATGGGGCAGGCGGCCTCTATGGGGTCTTTGTTGCTCTGTGCCGGCGCTAACGGTCAGCGTTATGCTTTGCCACATTCTTCCGTTATGGTGCATCAACCCTCTGGCGGTTATTCGGGCCAAGTGACCGATATTATGATCCACGCCCGCAACGTTGAAGCCTTGAAGCGCCGCCTGAATGAGATCTATGTCAAACATACCGGACGCTCGATTGAAGAAGTTGAAAACGCATTGGAACGTGACAATTTCTTAACTGCTGAAGAAGCGGTAAAGTTTGGTTTGATTGATAAAGTGCTCGACAAACGCCCAGAGCCAAGCGATTCCAAATAGTTACGTGTTTTTTCAGCGTTCACGCCGACAACAAAGAATTATGACAAATGTCGGTTGTGAGCAAGAATTGCTTAACGCCATTGTTGCAAGCTGGATTTGAGTCGTATGAATGGGCTAATCTCCAATGCTTGAACATACGTAATGAGTCCCGAAAGTGAGGAAATATGAGCAAGAACGCACCAACCGACAGTAAGAATACGCTGTATTGCTCATTCTGTGGCAAAAGCCAGCATGAAGTGAGAAAGCTGATTGCTGGTCCAACCGTGTTCATCTGCGATGAATGCGTTGAGCTTTGCATGGATATTATTCGTGAAGAAAATAAGTCATCTTTGACGAAGTCGAAAGATGGCGTGCCAACGCCGCACGAAATTCGTAAAGTGCTGGATGATTATGTCATTGGCCAAGATTATGCCAAGCGCGTGCTTTCAGTCGCGGTTCACAACCATTATAAACGCCTGAACCACGGCACCAAAACAGGTGATGTCGAACTGGCAAAATCCAACATTCTGCTGGTGGGCCCAACGGGTTCAGGCAAAACATTGTTGGCCCAAACGCTGGCGCGCATTTTGGATGTGCCCTTCACGATGGCTGATGCCACAACGTTGACCGAAGCTGGTTATGTTGGCGAAGACGTTGAAAACATCATTTTGAAGCTGCTTCAATCAGCTGACTATAATGTTGAAAAAGCCCAACGCGGCATTGTTTACATCGATGAAATCGACAAGATCAGCCGAAAGTCTGATAACCCATCGATTACGCGCGATGTGTCGGGCGAAGGTGTGCAACAGGCCTTGCTGAAAATTATGGAAGGCACGGTTGCATCGGTTCCGCCACAAGGTGGACGCAAGCACCCTCAGCAAGAATTTTTGCAGGTTGATACCTCAAACATTCTGTTCATTTGCGGCGGCGCATTTGCTGGCTTGGAACGCATCATTTCGCAACGTTCAAAAGGCACGGGCATTGGCTTTGCGGCCACGGTTCGCGGGCCTGATGAACGCCGCACTGGACAAGTGTTGCGTGAATTGGAACCAGAAGATTTGCTGCGCTTTGGTTTGATCCCTGAATTTGTAGGGCGTCTGCCGGTTGTGGCAACGCTTGAAGATTTGGATGAAGCAACGCTGGTTGAAATTCTGTCGGCGCCGAAAAATGCCATCGTGAAGCAATATCAACGGCTGTTCGAAATGGAAGGCGTAAAGCTCACTCTTCCAGAGGATACTTTGCGGGCAATTTCACGCAAAGCGATTGAACGCAAAACGGGTGCGCGTGGTTTGCGTTCCATCATGGAAGCGATTTTGCTGGATACAATGTATGATCTGCCCGGCATGGCTGGCGTAGAGGAAGTTGTCATCTCGAAAGAGGTTGTTTCTGGCGATGCCAAACCGTTGTTGATTTATGCAGATCGCGAAATTGCAGGCAACACAAAAATGGCTCCAGCCTCAGCCTAACAAGGTCTTGAAACGCATGTGGACAAAACCCACATGTGTTTCACATCAACGCTGAAGGGTGCTGAAACTCAGGCCCAGCAGCAGAAGGAAAAAGAATGACCAAAACTTCTCTGCCCATTGAAACATTACCGGTTTTGCCATTGCGCGACATCGTGGTGTTTCCTCACATGGTTGCGCCACTTTTCGTTGGCCGCCAAAAATCCATCAACGCCTTGGAAGAAGTGATGCGCGAAGATAAGCGCATTCTGCTTGTGGCCCAGCGCAATGCCGGTGATGATGAACCCACCGCCGAAACCATTTATGATGTGGGCACGCTGGCCCAAGTGCTGCAGTTGTTGAAGCTGCCAGACGGCACAGTTAAAGTGCTGGTCGAAGGCACCGAACGCGCGAAGGTGAAGCGCTTCACAGATCGGACTGATTTTTTTGAAGCTGACATTACTTTGCTTCCGAACATTGTTGAAACCGGAACAGATGCAGATGCGCTTGCCCGCACAGCGGTGACGCAATTTGATTCCTATGTGAAGCTGAACAAAAAAGTGCCGCAGGAAGTTTTGGCCACGATTGGCCAGATAACTGATCATGCAAAATTGGCTGATACCATCGCTGCACATCTTGCCGTGAAAATTCCTGAAAAGCAGGCTTTGCTCGAAACGCAATCTGTTGAAGAGCGTTTTGAAAAATGCTTTGCCATGATGGAAGGTGAAATTTCTGTTCTGCAAGTTGAAAAGCGCATCCGTGGCCGCGTCAAGCGCCAGATGGAAAAAACCCAACGCGAATATTATTTGAATGAGCAAATGAAGGCCATTCAAAAAGAGTTGGGTGACGGCGAAGGCGGCGAAAAGAACGAAGTTGAAGAGCTTGAAAAGCGCATCAACGACACGAAGCTGTCAAAAGAAGCTCGTGAACGGGCAGATGCTGAAATTAAAAAATTGAAGACGATGAGCCCGATGTCGGCTGAAGCCACAGTTGTTCGCAACTATCTCGATTGGTTGCTCAGCATTCCATGGCAGCAGAACAGCAAGGTGAAATCTGATTTAAACTTCGCCCAAGGTGTTTTGGACGCAGACCACTTCGGATTGGAAAAAGTCAAAGACCGCATCACCGAATATCTGGCTGTTCAAACCCGCACGAAGAAAATGCGTGGCCCAATTCTGTGCCTCGTTGGCCCCCCAGGTGTTGGTAAAACTTCGCTGGCTAAATCCATTGCCAAAGCAACAGGGCGCGAATTTGTGCGCATGAGCCTTGGTGGTGTGCGTGATGAATCTGAAATTCGTGGTCATCGCCGCACCTACATCGGGTCGATGCCTGGCAAAATCATCCAATCGATGAAGAAGGCCAAGAAATCTAATCCGCTGTTCTTGCTCGATGAGATCGACAAGATGGGCATGGATTTCCGTGGCGATCCTTCTGCGGCTTTGCTTGAAGTGTTGGACCCTGAACAAAACTCAACATTCATGGACCACTATCTTGAAGTGGAATATGATTTGTCGAACGTGATGTTTGTGACAACGTCAAACACGTTGAACATTCCGCCAGCACTGTTGGACCGCATGGAAATTATTCGCCTTGCTGGTTACACAGAAGAAGAGAAGGCTGAAATTGCCAAGCGCCATCTTGTGCCAAAGGCCATGGAAAACCATGGGCTGGACAAGAAGGAATTTGAAGTAACGCCTGATGCCATCAAAACCGTGATTGAAAACTACACCCGCGAAGCAGGTGTGCGCAGTCTTGAACGTGAAACAAATTCCTTGGCGCGTAAAGCTGTCAAAGATTTGCTGATGGGCAAGAAAAAGAAAATCAAGGTTGATGCTGAACTTGTGAAAAAATATCTGGGCGTGCCCAAATATAAACACGACATGGCCGAAGGCGAAGACCAGGTTGGCGTTGTAACTGGCTTGGCATGGACAGAGGTTGGTGGTGAACTTCTCACCATCGAAGCTTTGATGATGCCCGGCAAAGGCAAGATGACAGTGACTGGCAACCTGAAAGACGTGATGAAAGAGTCGATTTCTGCCGCATCGTCTTATGTGCGCTCCAGGTCTACAACCATCGGTGTAAAACCGCCGGTGTTTGACAAGCGCGACATTCACGTTCACGTGCCCGAAGGTGCAACACCAAAAGATGGCCCATCAGCAGGCATTGCTATGGCAACGGCCATTGTGTCGGTGATGACTGGCATTCCCGTTCGCAAAGATGTTGCTATGACTGGCGAAATCACCTTGCGGGGCAGGGTGTTACCCATCGGTGGCCTGAAGGAAAAATTGCTGGCTGCCCTCCGTGGTGGCATCAAAACAGTGATGATCCCTGAAGAAAACACCAAGGATTTGGAAGATGTTCCAGATTCAGTGAAAAATGGAATGAAGATCATTCCAGTGGGCCGCATGGACGATGTGATGAAAATTGCATTGGTGCGCCAGCCCGAACCCATCGCTTGGGACGAAGAAGCTGAGGAAGCTGCTGCTGCTGCACGCGCTTTGGCCGAACGCACAGGCGCTGCAATCCGGGCCCATTAAGCCAAAACCGAACACGTTAAAAATGCCCGCGCAAGCGGGCATTTTCATGTGGCGTGAACAGAATAACTGCTTTCATCCTGAAAATGTCTCTGCTATAGCCCAGCCACCAAACGCCCTTAGGGCAGGGTCAGCGACGATGCGGGCGTGGTGAAATTGGCAGACACGCAGGATTTAGGTTCCTGTGGGGTAACTCGTGGGGGT
>JAYWFC010000155.1:0-8406 GCA_043778995.1 Aestuariivirga sp. | reverse complement strand
GCGCATCAGCAAAAAGCCCGCGCAATCCCAACAATTCTGTCTCGGGCGAAGCGGCCATGCCTTCAAAAACACGCCGCACTTCAGCCCGATCACCGCGCAATTGCGCGGCTTGTGCGCCAAGCAATTTGACCAAGGGTTCATTCTTCAATGTTTCGCCAGCAAGCTTCACATGTTTTGCCGCTGCTTGGGCATCACCTGCACCAGCAGCAATGATGCCGCGGGATAAAGCTTCATAGGCTTTTCTGGTTTTGCGCAAACGCAAAATATCACGCGCAGCAACAGGGCTTCGCCAAATTTTGCGCACAAGCGACACAAAAAACCACAGCGCAAACATGCTAGCCCCAAGAAAAACTGCGCCCACCAAAACTGATAGGTGAATTTCGCGGCCCAACCATTGTATTGTTACTTGGCCTGGCCTGTCTGCCAACCAGGCAAAGCTCAATGCCGCGAGCAATAATAATAAAAAGCGCCAGAGCAACTTGATCATGCTTAACCCTTCGCCGCCACAAGAAGCGAAATCTCAGCGCTGGTCTTAGTCAAGGCTTGTTCAACCGCGATGCGTGAAGCAACCTTCTCGTGCCATCGTTGCAAATCTGGCGAAAGCGTTAGGCCTGATCGATCGACAACATCCAACGCCTGCACAAAATCACCTGACGCAACAAGCGCTGAGGCTTTTTGCGCCACGATTGAAATGTCACCAGCGTCTACGGTTTTAATGGATACCAAACCGGAAAAATATGAACCAACTTGGTCAAGCCAAGTTTGCGGCACAGCGGGCTTTGCTTCAGCCTTGGGCAACTTAGCGATTATGCCATCAATCTCCGAGGCCAGTTGTGCTGCATTGGCTGAGCCCGCTTGCGCAACACTGCCTAAAACATCCAACCCTGCAACCTGCGGGGCCAGTTTCTTCAAAGTGTCAAACTCTTGTTGAAACGCAACACCATCAGCAATTTTTGCTTTGATAGAAGTGATGGCTTGCGCCATGGCAGACGATTCATTTTTTGCAACTGCTGGTGCTGCATTCAGCGCCGCCAAAGCTTTTTCCAAAGCAGCAATACGCGCGCCTGTGGCCACATCGGGCGCACTCGCCCCGCTTACGCCACTGGAGAGCTTTGATTTAAAGTCATCCAACGTGGCTTGCGCTGTGGCCAAACTTTGTTTCAATGTTTCAACATCAGTAGCAACGCCAGCTGCTTTGTTCTGCAAATCAGCCGCTACTTTTTGACTTTTATCAGCTGTAGCTTGCGCCGCACTTAATTTTGATTTTAATTCTTCGGTCAAAGCAATAGCCGCATCAACCCGTTTGGCCGTTTCTTTGTTGGCAGTTTCAATGCCATCAAGGCGCGCACTTAACGCGGCAACTTGGTCACTTGGAAAATAATTCGAAAGTGTCTGGCGATAGATCCATCCGCCCGCAATTGCAAAAAGCAAACCTAATAGAAGACCAAGCAACCCATTGCGCCAAACGCGACGCGTCGACGTGGCAGAATCCGAACGCGCAGACTCTGTGGTCGACGTTTCATTGATCATGTTCGGTTCAATGTCGATAATATCGTCTGCTTTTACCTGATCTTCACTCATGCCTTGTCACCTATTCTTCTTTCCAACATTGTCAACATGGCATCTTCGGATGGCGAATTTGCGATCTCAATGTGGGAATTTGAAGATAGTATAGTTGCCACCGCCGGCGAAAGACAAAAATGTCTCATCTGCAACATTTTATCATTCAAATTCATCGCAGTCATTTGCTTTTGCCAAAGCTTGGCACTGCGCGGCGAGTAAAGAACAACCGCATCAGCATAACTTATTTCTGCTCGAAGGCTTGCGAGGTTTTGTTCAACAGCATCATAGGTTATCATGCGATCAACTGCAAAACCAGCGCGCCGCAGTTGCCCTTCCAAATCGCCCGATGTTTCAGAACCTGAAATATATAAAAGCAGGCCCGCATCGGGTTTGAGGTTATGAATAATATTTTGCACCAAGCCATGCACATCCCCACCTTTTGCGTTGATGTTTCGAAATCCAAATTGGCGTGCCGCCGCAGCCGATTGTTCACCAACTGCAAAAACATGAAGGTCAAGATCAAGTGCGCCGCCAAAACATCTCACCCCATTTGCGCTGGTCAAACACACCGCTTGATATTGAACGTTGGGCACATGAACGGCCTTGCGTGCAACGATTTCCAGCACGGGTGCAATCACAACCTTATGCCCGATTGCAGCAAGTTTCTGCGCCAAAACCTCGGCATCGTCGCGCGGGCGTGTAATAACAATCTTCATATCAAAGAACCAGTTTGGGCCTTAATTTCATCCATCCTTGATAAGCGTTGGTTGATTGCGCCACAAGCCTGCGTTAGATGAGTGCCATGACAATTATTTTGGGGCTAGAAACTTCCTGTGATGAAACGGCCGCCGCCGTGGTTTCGCGTCATGCCGATGGTTCTGGCACATTGCTCAGCAACGTGGTTTATTCGCAATTGAAAGAACACGCGCCCTTTGGCGGCGTTGTGCCAGAAATTGCCGCCCGCGCCCATGTGCAACACTTGAATGGCTTGATTGAAAAAGCCTTAAGCGATGCAAACATAAATTATGAAAATCTAAATGCTGTTGCCGCAACTGCGGGGCCAGGGCTTTTGGGTGGTTTAATCGTGGGCCTCACTGCCGCAAAAGCCATCGCTGTTGCCCGCAAAATTCCATTTTTTGCTGTTAATCATTTGGTAGGCCACGCGCTTACGCCGCGGCTTTTGAACACCTGCGAATTTCCATATTTGTTGTTGCTGATATCGGGTGGCCACACCCAATTTCAATTGGTGGAAGGTGTGGGCAAATACACGCGCCTTGGCACAACCATTGATGATGCTTTGGGCGAAGCTTTCGACAAGGTGGCCAAGCTTTTGGGCCTGCCCTATCCCGGCGGCCCCAATGTTGAAGCTTGGGCCAAAGCCGGACATTCAGAACGGTTTGATTTTCCGCGGCCTCTGAAAGCCAGAGAGGATTGCAACTTTTCGTTTTCTGGCCTTAAAACTGCCGTGCGCGAAACCGTGCACAAATTGGGCACACTGACAGAGCAAGATAAAGCTGATGTTTGTGCATCGTTTCAGTTGGCGGTGGCTGAAACATTAACCGATCGATTGGCGCGGGCTTTTGCAATGTTTCGTTTGCGTGCCTATTCAGCAAAGCCAACTTTGGTTGTGGCCGGGGGCGTTGCAGCCAACGCAAAATTGCGCGACGTTTTTGAAGTTCAATGTGCCCGCCATGGATTTACATTGAATGTCCCACCATTTCATCTGTGTACAGACAATGCCGCAATGATAGCATGGGCGGGCGCTGAGCGGATGGCTCTGGATCTGGCAGATCCGCTTGATTTTGCCGCAAGGCCGCGATGGCCGCTTGATCAGGTTTCAGCACCGATTTATGGCCACGGGCGATTAGGGGCCAAAGCCTGATGAAAATCACGATCATAGGCCAAGGCGCTTGGGGCAGGGCGCTGGGGTTTGTGGCCAAAACCGCTGGCCATGATGTGGAATTCTGGTCAAGGCAAAATCAAAATCAAAACGCCTTGTCTCAGGCAGATGCTGCCATATTGGCCGTGCCTGCTCAGGCCATGCGCGAAGTTTTGCGCCAATTGAAATTAAGCTCTCCACTCATTTCAGCCGCCAAAGGCTTAGAACAATCCACCGGAAAAACGATGGCAGAATTGGCCAAAGAACTTATGCCAAATTCTGAATTCTATGCTCTTTCAGGCCCAAGTTTTTCTGCTGATGTTATGGCAAGTCTGCCCACGGCTGTGGCCCTTGCTGGCGATGACTTGGCCAAGGCCAGCCACTGGGCAAAGGCTTTAAGCTTGCCAACATTTCGCATCTATCCTTCTGATGACATCAAAGGTGTTGAAATTGGCGGCGCTATGAAAAATGTTCTGGCCATTGCGTGTGGAATTTCTGATGGTCAACGCCTGGGCGAAAGTGCCAGAGCCAGTTTGGTTACACGCGGGTTTGCAGAACTTGTGCGCTATGGAAAAAAGCTTGGCGCAAAACCTGAAACCTTGATGGGTCTTTCAGGCTTTGGTGATTTGCAACTAACCTGCAGTAGTTTGAAATCACGCAATTATAATTTCGGCTATAATGTGGGTAGAGGGTTCTCTGTCGCTGAAGCCTTGGCGGCATCTGCGGGGGTTGTCGAGGGTGCACCCACTGCAATCATCGCGCAAAAATTAGCTAAACACCACAATGTTGAAATGCCAATTGTTAGTGCCGTGGCCGCTATTGTTGACGGCAGCTCAAATCCGCGTGATGAAATTCTAAAACTCTTAAGCCGCCCCGTTCGCGTTGAAAATCAATAGGAAACTCAAAATGCTTTATGCTCTTTTATGCACTGACAAACCCAACAGCACAGATCTTCGCGCCAAAATGCGGTCAGATCATTTAGCCTATCTTGCAAGCTTAGGCGATGCTTTGAAATTTGCTGGGCCGTTTTTGGATGATGCTCAAAGCCCCATCGGAAGCTTGGTGATGATTGAGGCCGATGATCGCAAGGCTGCTGAACACCTTGCCAAGAACGATCCTTATAATATTGCAGGTCTGTTTCAATCCGTAGAAATTAAAGCATGGCGCTGGGCTTTGAAAAATCCGGAAGCAAAATAATGGCGAAGTGGCTGTTCAAATCAGAGCCTGATGTATTCTCGTTCCCCATGCTTCAAGCCAAAGGCAAAGCGGGCGAAGAATGGACAGGCATTCGCAATTATCAGGCCCGCAACAATATGCGAAAGATGCAATTGGGTGAGCAGGGCTTTTTCTATTATTCCAACATTGGCAAAGCCGTGGTTGGTGTTGTTGAAGTGTGCAAACTGATCCACCCTGATTCAACGGCCGATGTTCCAGCATGGGAATGTGTTGATCTGCGCGCCGTTGCGGAATTGCCAAGGCCGGTTACTTTAGATCAAATAAAACTTGAAGCTGAATTGAAAAACATGGTGCTGGTGGTAAATTCACGCCTGTCTGTCCAGCCTGTGACAGATGAAGAGTGGAGCCATATTTGTAAAATGGCAGGCTATCTTCCTTAGTATGGATTACTCGAGTTTTATTCGTCAGCACACGGAGCTTTTATCGCCTCCACTTGTGCCAGAAGTGAAGCTTCATCTTGCCCATGAAGCTATTCCGATTTGGCAGAAAACTGAAGATGAGTTGGGGGAACTTGGGTTGCCGCCGCCGTTTTGGGCTTTTGCCTGGGCAGGAGGACAGGCTTTGGCACGTTATATTTTAGACAATCAAGAATTTGTTAAAGGCAAAACTGTGCTTGATATGGCATCGGGCTCTGGCTTGGTGGGAATCGCCGCCATGTTGGCGGGTGCAAAATCTGTGCTTGCAGCCGACATTGACGAATTTTCAATCGCCGCCATTGAACTCAATGCAAAAGCCAACACCTGCACACTTGCTACAACCGCAGACGATTTGTTGAAAAATAATGCAGCAGAATTTGATGTAATTTTAGTGGGTGATATGTTTTATGAAAAAGCAACAGCCGAGCGGTGTTTGGCATTTTTGAAAACATCCAAAGCCCAAATCTTGATTGGCGACCCCAGCCGCAGTTATCTGCCCAAAGACCAGCTGCGAAAAATTGCGACTTACAATGTTCCAGTATCGCGAGATTTGGAAGACGCTGAAATTAAGCAGACTTCAGTTTGGAAGTTGGCATAGAATTATTGAAATAAAGCGCTGCCATCAAAATCAACATCGCAACCCAAAGCCAAATGTCGTTTGATCCGCCAAAAAACAGCATGGCAAAAATAACCGCCGCAGGTGTTGAAACATAAACGGCTTGCACTGTGTAGACCGCACCTTTTTCGCGGATCAAAGTGAAATAAGCCACACGCTCCAAAACCCACATTGCAATGGCGGCAACCAAACTGGCAATTACAATCCACGTTGGCGCAACGTTAAAAACGGGGGGTGCAAACCACAGCATGAAGGGCACGATAATCAGCCCAGACCAAATCGATTCTGCCATCCCAATCACATAGATATCAGCCCCATCAGGCAGATAATTATGCGTGTACCAATTATAGCCAGCATAGAGAAATGGCACCAAAAACGAAATCAGCAGCCAGCCGGATATTTGCCCGCCCATCGGCCCCTCGCGCGTTAAAATGAGAATGGCGCTGGAACACAGTCCCAAAACAATGGCGATCAAATGCCTAGTATCCGGCTTCTTTTGTGCAAAGGCCAAAGTCAAAACATAATTCACTAAGGGTGACGTTGATATCACAATTGCCAAATTTGTTGGTGGCACATGGCCTGCCAGAAAGATGTTCAAGCCAAAAGGCAGATTAATCAACAACCCACAAAAAAAGCCATAGATATGAATGCGTTTTGCAGAAAGTTCAGGTTTGCCCTGTGCCCAGGCCAAAAGCCCCATCAGTAAACCGACACCCAAACCGGTGATGACCAAAACATGAGAAACCGGAACGGACTCAATGCTCCACAATTTATAAAGCGATGGCGAGAGCCCCCAGAACACGCCCAGCGATATAAAATAAAAAAAATGCCGCAAGTTGCCCATAATGTTCCGATGATTTGCCCTTCGACAGAGTGTCCCACACAGGCTATAAAAATGCAAAACGAAAAGCTGAGGGGACAAATATTTTGACCAGTAAAGTCTATGCCGTGCCTGCCGCTTGGAAAAAAACGGCTTTTGTAAATGAGGCATCTTACAAAAAAACTTATGCTGAATCAGTCAATGATCCCGCAAAGTTTTGGGCCAAGGAAGCCAAACGCATTGATTGGTTCAAATTTCCCAAAAAGATCAAGAATACCAGCTTCGTTTATCCTGATGTGTCCATCAAATGGTATGAAGATGGCGTCCTTAACACGTCTTATAATTGCATTGATAGGCATTTAAAAAAGCGTGCCAACCAAACCGCCATCATCTGGGAAGGTGACAATCCTTACGACGATAAAAAAATAACCTATCAACAGCTGCATGATGAAGTGTGTCGTTTTGCCAATGTTTTAAAAAAGCATGGTGTAAAAAAAGGCGACCGCGTTACGATCTATTTGCCAATGATTTTAGAGGCTGCTTACGCGATGTTGGCCTGTGCGCGCATTGGTGCCGTTCATTCCGTTGTGTTTGGTGGGTTCTCACCCGAAAGTTTGGCGGGCCGCATTGATGATTGCCAGTCAACTTTTGTCATCACTGCAGACGAAGGCATTCGCGGCGGCAAAAAAATTCCATTGAAAGCCAACACAGATGCAGCCTTGGCCAAAACCAAGGCGGGTGCCAAAGTTCTTGTCATTCGCCGCACGGGCGCTCCGGTAAATTTTGATCCGAAACGCGATATTTGGTTTCACGAAGCAGCAGCAAAAGTTTCTGCCATTTGCAAGCCCGAAAAAATGAAAGCGGAAGACCCGCTGTTTATTCTTTACACATCAGGCTCCACCGGAAAGCCCAAAGGCGTTCTTCACACAACGGGCGGCTATGCGGTTTATACAGCCAGCACTTTTCATTATGTATTTGATTATCGCGATGGTGATATTTTTTGGTGCACGGCCGATGTGGGTTGGGTGACTGGCCACAGCTATATTGTCTATGGCCCCTTGGCCAATGGCGCCACCACATTGATGTTTGAAGGCGTGCCCAATTTCCCGGATTATTCGCGCTTCTGGGAAGTTATTGATAAACACCAGGTGAGCATTTTTTATACAGCGCCAACCGCACTTCGTGCATTGATGCAACAGGGCGATGCACCTGTTAAAAAAACTTCGCGCAAGTCTTTAAGGCTTTTGGGTTCGGTGGGTGAGCCCATAAACCCAGAGGCGTGGGAATGGTATCACCGTGTGGTTGGTAATGGTCGCTGCCCGATTGTTGACACTTGGTGGCAAACCGAAACGGGCGCATGCTTGATGACGCCCCTTCCCGGCGCACATAAATTAAAACCAGGTTCTGCTGCAAAGCCGCTGTTTGGAATTCAGCCAGCACTCGTCGATGATAAGGGCCAGTTTTTGGATGGTGCCACGTCTGGAAATCTTGTCATTTTGGATTCGTGGCCGGGCCAGATGCGAACAGTTTATGGCGATCACAAACGTTTTGTTGAAACTTATTTTTCAACATACAAAGGCATGTATTTCACTGGAGACGGCTGCAAGCGCGATGAAGATGGCTATTATTGGATCACCGGTCGCGTGGATGATGTGATCAACGTTTCTGGCCACAGGTTGGGCACAGCCGAAGTGGAATCAGCCCTTGTTGGTCATCACATGGTTTCCGAAGCCGCTGTTGTGGGATATCCGCATGATGTGAAGGGCCAAGGCATTTATTGTTATGTGACCTTGATGAAAGGTGTTGAGGGCGATGATGCCTTGCGCAAAAGCTTGATTGAACATGTGCGCAAAGATATTGGCCCCTTTGCTTCACC
>JAYWFC010000154.1:0-3213 GCA_043778995.1 Aestuariivirga sp. | reverse complement strand
TAGAGACACTTTATGATGCCAAAGCACACTATTCAAAGTAGCGCTTTGCGCTGCGTTATTGTGACCCTCGACCATCATTTGGCGGGTGCGGTGAACCGCGCTCGCCAGACTTTGGCACGCGAATATCCAGGCTTCACATTGTCGCTTCATGCTGCGTCGGATTGGAGCGCCAATCCATCAGCGCTTGAAGATTGCAAAAACGAAATTGCCAAGGCCAATGTGATCATAGCCAACATGTTGTTCATTGAAGAACATGTGCAAGCCATTATGCCGGCACTGAAAGCCCGCCAAGAAGCATGCGATGCCATGGCCATTTTCATGTCGGCTGGTGAAGCGATTAAAATGACCAAGCTTGGCCGCTTCCGCATGGACAAGCCTCAAGGCACATTTATGTCGCTTTTGAAAAAACTCAAAGGCAGCAAGGCCGATAGTGGCTCTTCGGGTGCACGGCAAATGACCATGTTGCGCCGCTTGCCAAAAATTCTGCGCTTCATTCCCGGTGCCGCCCAAGATGTGCGGGCCTATTTTGTGTCGATGCAATACTGGTTGGCAGGTTCAGAAGAAAATATTGCCAACCTTATTCGCTATCTTGGCACACGCTATGTGGCAGGCTTGGGTGATGCAGCCAAAGTTGCAGCACCGCGCGAATATCCTGAAGTGGGCGTTTATCACCCCAGCATTGCTGATCGCATTTCCAATGACATTCGCAAACTGCCAACCGCAAAATCAAAAGGTACAGTGGGTTTGCTGTTGCTCCGGTCTTATGTTTTGTCGCGTGATACTGGCCATTATGATGGCGTGATCAAATCTTTTGAGGCCAAGGGCCTGCGGGTTATTCCGGCATTTGCTGCAGGGCTTGATTCACGCCCTGCCATTGATACCTTCTTTATCAAGAATGGTGTTGCAACAGTTGATGCAGTTGTGTCACTCAGCGGGTTTTCGCTGGTGGGTGGCCCTGCTTATAATGATTCAAAAGCCGCTGAAGAAACACTGGCAAAGCTTGATGTGCCTTATGTTGCGGCCCATCCACTGGAATTTCAAACCTTGGAAGAATGGGGCGCATCAGACCGTGGCCTTCAGCCAGTTGAAAGCACCATCATGGTGGCCATTCCTGAACTTGAAGGTGCTACGGGCCCAATCGTATTTGGTGGCCGTTCGAATGGTTCATCCATCGCCTGCACAGGGTGTGAACGCGGTTGCGTATTCCCCCCTTCAAAATCTCGCGAGATGTTTGTGTGTGGTGAACGCTCAGACATGTTGGCGGCGCGCGTGGCAAAACTGGTCAGCCTGCGCCGCAGCGAACGTGCGAGCCGCAAAGTGGGCGTTGTCATTTTCAATTTTCCACCCAATGCCGGCAACACCGGAACAGCGGCCTATCTTGCTGTGTTTGAATCTCTGTTCAACACGTTAAGCGCCATGCGTGATGGCGGTTATTCCGTCGAAGTGCCAGCAAATGTCGAAGCCCTGCGTGAAGCCATCATCATCGGCAACAAGGATCGTTATGGCGCCATGGCCAATGTGGCCTTTCGCATTCCCGCTGATGACCATGTTAGGCGTGAAAAACATTTGGGCGCCATTGAAAAGCAATGGGGCCCAGCACCGGGCAAACAACAAACCGACGGCAGCACCATTCATGTTCTGGGTGCGCAGTTTGGCAACGTGTTCGTGGGCGTGCAGCCATCCTTCGGTTATGAAGGTGACCCAATGCGGCTTTTGTTTGAAAAAGGCTTTGCACCAACACATGCGTTCTCAGCGTTTTATCGCTGGTTGCGTGAAGATTTTAAAGCCGATGCCGTTTTGCATTTTGGCACCCATGGCGCGCTTGAATTTATGCCTGGCAAACAAGCTGGCATGTCGGGCGCGTGCTGGCCTGATCGGTTAATCTCAGATATGCCGAATTTTTATCTTTATGCATCGAACAATCCATCAGAAGGCATGATAGCCAAACGCCGTGGTGCTGCAACTTTGGTCAGCTATCTAACGCCGCCCGTGGCCCACGCTGGCCTTTATCGCGGATTGGTGGATTTGAAAGCGTCGATTGATCGTTGGCGCAAATTGCCGCCTGAAGATATGCGCGAAAAAGAAGCGCTGGCTGAATTGATCCAAGCACAAGCTTCGGTGTTAGATTTTGCTGATGCTTCACCTGCTTGGCCGTTTGAACAACAAGATTTGAGCGTGGGTGCATTAAGCTCTGCTATTCTGGAACTTGAATATACGTTGATCCCGCACGGACTTCATGTTGTGGGCAGCACGCCAAGCGATGAAGAACGCACCGACATGTTAATGGCGGTTGCTGAAGCAACCCATGCGATGCGCCCAGAACGTGCATCGATTGAAGCCATCGTGCGCGGCGAAACTTCTGCAAAGGCCATTAAGCTCAGCGGGCTTGAAGCCAACGATCAAACCTTATCGATGTATAACGAGCTTGCCGCCACTTCCGTGAAGCTTGGTGAAGACCACGAAGTTGCCGGATTGTTGACAGCGTTAGACGCCCGCTATGTGCACCCAGCACAAGGCGGCGATTTGTTGCGCACGCCGGAAATTTTGCCAACGGGCCGCAACCTGCATGGCTTTGACCCCTTCCGCATTCCCAGTGCGTTTGCGGTGATTGATGGCGCAAAACAAGCCGAACGCTTGTTGGCCCGCCATATGAAAGATGGCAACTCACTTCCTGAAACTGTGGCCATTGTTTTGTGGGGCACTGACAATTTGAAAAACGAAGGCGGGCCGATTGGGCAAGTTTTGGCGCTGCTGGGCGCCAAGCCACGCTTTGACAGTTTTGGCCGCCTGACGGGTGCCAGCCTTATTCCACTTGAAGAAATGACAAGGCCGCGCGTTGATTGTGTGACCACACTTTCAGGCATTTTCCGCGACCTGTTGCCGTTGCAAATTAAGTTGATTGCCGAAGCCAGCTTCTTGGCTGCCACCGCTGATGAGCCATTGGACAAAAACTTCGTGCGCAAACATGCGCTGGAATATCAACGCATTCACAATTGCGATATGGAAACAGCATCGCTTCGCGTGTTCTGCAATGCTGACGGTGCTTATGGTGCCAACGTGAACAACCTGATTGAAAGCAGCAACTGGGACAATGAAGACGCCATTGCCGAAACATATACCAGCCGCAAAAGCTTCGCTTATGGCCGCAACGGCAAACCAACACAGCAGAAGGCATTGTTGAACAGCGTGTTGGGCGATGTTGAACTGGCCTAT
>JAYWFC010000153.1:0-8641 GCA_043778995.1 Aestuariivirga sp. | reverse complement strand
TGCAATTCAACGCTTTCAGTTTTAGCCGCACGCATGTTAAAAGATTTTAAAAATCAAGCAGGGGCATTATGACGACCAGAAATTCCAGTTTTAATTATGAAGAGCTTATCGCTTGCGGGCGCGGCCAATTGTTTGGGCCGGGCAATGCCCAATTGCCCCTGCCACCCATGTTGATGTTTGATCGGATAACTTCGGTTGAAGAAAAAGGCGGCGCTGCCGGCCTTGGCAAAATTGTGGCTGAATTTGATGTGAAGCCAGACCTGTGGTTTTTCGCCTGCCATTTTGAAGGTGATCCTGTCATGCCAGGCTGTTTGGGGCTTGACGCGCTTTGGCAATTAACAGGCTTCTTTTTGGGCTGGCTGGGAGAACCTGGTCGCGGTCGCGCACTGGGCGTGGGCGAGGTTAAATTTTCAGGTATGGTAACCCCCGCCATAAAAAAGGTGACTTATGAAGTTGAAGTGACCAGGTTGATTTTGCGCAAGCTGAAACTGGCCGTGGCCAATGGCGTGATGAAAGCTGATGGCGAAATTATTTATAATGTAACCGACATGAAGGTCGGTTTATTCCAAGCTTAGGGAGTTCGTCATGCGCAGAGTTGTTATTACCGGAATGGGCATCGTATCGTGCATTGGCAACAGTTCACAGGAAGTGACAGCGTCTTTGCGCGAAGCCAAATCAGGCATTGTGCGAGCTGATAAATATGCCGAACTGGGTTTCAGAAGCCAAGTTCACGGCCAACCCAATTTTGATTCTGAACAGGTTGACAGGCGTGCCCGCCGCTTCATGGGCGATGGCGGCATCTGGAATTATGCCTCGATGGAACAAGCCATCGCAGATTCCGGCCTTGAAGAAAAAGACATCAAGAATGATCGCACCGGAATTATCATGGGCTCTGGCGGCCCATCTACGCGCACCATTGTGGCCGCAGCTGATACAGCCCGCGAAAAGGGCCCAAAGCGCGTTGGCCCGTTTGCCGTTCCGCCGTCCATGTCTTCAGCACATTCAGCAGTGCTGGCAACACCCTTTGGTATTCGCGGGGTGAATTACACAATCTCATCGGCCTGTGCCACCTCTGCCCATTGCATCGGCAACGCCACTGAAATGATTCAATGGGGCAAGCAAGACGTGATGTTTGCTGGCGGCGGTGAAGAATTGGATTGGACGCTTTCCGTTTTGTTTGATGCCATGGGTGCCATGTCTTCAAAATATAACGACAAGCCTTCAACAGCATCGAGGGCCTATGATAAAAACCGCGATGGTTTTGTAATTGCCGGCGGTGCAGGCGTTTTGGTTCTGGAAGAATTGGAACATGCCAAAGCCCGTGGTGCTAAAATTTATGCTGAGATTGTGGGCTATGGTGCCACATCCGATGGCTTTGATATGGTGGCCCCTTCGGGCGAAGGTGCTGTGCGGTGTATGCGCAATGCGATGAGCACCGTGAACGGCAAGATTGATTATATCAACCCCCATGGCACATCTACCCCTGTGGGAGATCAACGAGAAATTCAGGCCATTCGTGAAGTGTTCGGCAATAACATTCCCAATATTTCATCGACCAAATCACTCACCGGCCATTCGCTGGGTGCCACGGGTGTGCAAGAAGCCATCTATTGTTTGTTGATGATGAAAAATGGCTTCATGGCCGAAAGTGCAAACATCGAAGAGCTTGATCCGGAATTTGCCGATGTGCCCATTCTGCGCCAGCGGGTTGATAATGCGCGGGTTGATACGGTGATGTCGAACTCATTTGGGTTTGGCGGCACCAATGCCACGCTCATCATGCAACGTTATAACGGATAATCAAAAATGACTGGATTGATGAGCGGCAAACGCGGCCTTGTAATGGGCGTTGCCAATGACCATTCAATTGCATGGGGCATTGCCCAAGCCTTGCGAGCCCAAGGTGCTGAACTGGCTTTCACCTATCAAGGCGAGGCCTTCGGAAAGCGCGTTCAGCCGTTGGCTGAATCTGTGGGCTCCAACATTTTGCTGCCTTGCGATGTGGAAGATATTTCCACCGTTGATGCCGTTTTTGCAGCTCTTCAAGAAAAATGGGGCAAGATTGATTTTGTGGTTCATGCCATTGCCTTTTCAGACAAGAACGAACTGAAAGGCAAATTTGCTGATACCAGCCGCGAGAATTTTATTCGCACCATGGTGATCAGCGCGTTTTCATTTGTTGAAATTACCAAACGCGCCGCAGCTTTAATGCCTGATGGTGGGTCCATCATCACGCTCACCTATGGCGGCTCAACCCGCGTGATGCCGAACTATAATGTGATGGGCGTTGCCAAAGCCGCGCTGGAATCATCGGTGCGTTATCTGGCCGGAGATTTTGGCCCGCAAGGCATTCGCGTCAACGCTATTTCAGCTGGCCCGATGCGCACGTTGGCAGGTGCGGGAATTGGTGATGCACGCGCCATGTTTAACTTTCAAGCCGCCCACGCGCCCTTGCGCCGCACGATCACTTTGGAAGAAGTGGGCGGGGCTGGGTTATATTTATTGTCGCCACTTTCGGGCGGTGTGACTGGCGAAATTCACTACGTTGATTCTGGTTATAATATTATCTCGATGCCAAGACCTGAGGATATTGCAAAGTGACAACTCACGAAACGCTTCTCGACAAATATGCTGAACTTACAGTTCGCGCTGGGCTTAACGTTCGTTCAGGCCAACAAGTTTTAATAACAGCGCCTTTAGAAGCGGTTGATCTGGTTCGGCGTATTACACACCATGCCTATAAAGCGGGCGCTTCACTTGTGACCACTTTGTATAATGACGAACAGACAGCGTTAATGCGTTATACAGACGGCAATGATAGTGCTTTTGATGCGGCCGCCGGGTGGTTGTTCAACGGCATGGCCGAAGCCTTTCGCGATGGCAATTGCGCAAGGTTAGGAATTATCGGTGAGAACCCTGCCCTGCTTTCAGGACAAGACATTAACAAGGTGGCGCGCGCCAATCGTGCACGTTCTGCCGCCTACAAGCCGGCCGTCGAGCAGATCACAACCTTCGCCACCAATTGGTGCATCATTTCAGCAGCAACGCCTGCCCACGCCAAATCGGTGTTTCCAACTTTGAGCGAGAAAGATGCTGTTGCAGCACTTTGGCAAGCCATTTTCAAATGCACGCGCGCTGATTTGCCAGACCCCGTGGCCGCGTGGGCGGCGCATAACGCAGCGCTTCATTCTCGGGTTAAGACCCTGAATGAAAAACGCTATGCGGCTTTGGCTTATAAGGGCCCGGGCACTGATTTTGTTTTGGGCTTGGTGGACGACCACATTTGGGCGGGCGGCGCTTCGATGGCCAAGAACGGTATTTTATGCAACCCCAACATTCCATCTGAAGAAGTGTTCACCATGCCGCACCGCGAACGCGTGGATGGCATTGTGCGTTCGACCAAGCCCTTGTCATACCAAGGCACATTCATTGATGGCATTGAAGTGACGTTTGAAAAAGGCCGTATTGTAAAAGGCACAGCTTCAAAAGGTGCTGAAGTTTTCAAGAAGATGATTGAGACGGATGACGGTGCAGCACGTTTGGGCGAAGTGGCTTTGGTTCCACATTCCTCGCCCATATCAGCTTCAGGCATTGTGTTTAATGAAACGCTTTATGATGAAAACGCTGCTTCGCATATTGCTGTGGGCCAAGCCTATTCACAAAATATGAAAGACACTTCAATTTTAAGTGCCGAAGAAAATTTATCCCGCGGCATGAACACATCTTTGGTGCATGTGGATTGGATGATCGGTTCAGGCGAGCTTGATGTCGATGGTGTTTTCAAAGATGGAAAACGCGAACCTTTGATGCGCAAGGGCGAGTGGGTGAGTTAGAGGGTCGTTTTCTTATCCTCCCCCTTCACGGGGGAGGATGATGTTATGTGAAGTGGAATGCTAACCCCCTCACATGGCCAGCAAGATCTTTTGCAGAAGCAACATGTTTGAATCTATTTGCTGCAAAAATGTTAGCAACCTCGACTTCCTGATCAGCACCAATTTCAACAACAACGAAGCCATTTGATTTGAGATGAGAAGCGGCACGTTTTGCGATGGCGCGATAGGCGTCCAAACCATCTTGCCCGCCAAAAAGTGCAAGATGTGGATCAAAGTTTTTTACATCCGGCATCAAGGCTGCATCTGATTTTATATAGGGTGGATTTGAAATGATCAGATCAAATCGTTCGCTCACCCCATCAAACCAAGATGCACAATGAAATTGCAATTGGTGTTTAACGTCATGTGTTGAAGCGTTGTCTGTGGCAACATCTAACGCTTGCTGCGAAACGTCACTGGCAACACCTTTCCAATCTTTTCTCTCGGCGCAAAGCGTTATTGCAATCGCACCGCTTCCCGTGCCGATATCTAGAAATGTGCAGGGGTCTTTTATTAATCCCAAGGCCAGATCAACAACGCATTCAGTATCCGCGCGAGGGTCCAACACAGCGGGTGTTACGCGAAATTCGCGGCCATAAAATTCACGCGATCCTAAAATGCGGGAAACAGGTTCAAACAACGCGCGCCTTGAAACATAGTGTTCAAAAATTTTTATGCTGCGTTGGTCAAGAACGTCGTCGGCATCAGCAATAATTTGTTCGTGCGAAAGCCCGCAAGCTGCCTGCAACAACAGCCTTGCATCGAGGGCCGCTGTTTCAATTCCAATGTTTTGAAACACAGCGCGTGCGCCTTGAAGAAACGCGCCAATGGTATTAGGCTTCATTGTCCATCTCGGCCAACAAGCTTGCCTGGTGTTCAGTGATCAAGGCTTGCACCACATCTTCCAAAGCGGTGCCTTCAATAATTTCGGGAAGCTTATAGAGCGTGAGGTTGATGCGATGATCAGTCATCCGACCTTGCGGAAAGTTATAGGTTCTGATGCGTTCAGATCTGTCGCCTGAACCCACTTGGCCTTTGCGCGTTGCTGAACGTTCAGAGTCAATGCGTTCGCGTTCGCGTTCAAACAACCTTGCGCGCAAAACCTTCATGGCCTTGGCTTTGTTTTTGATCTGAGATTTTTCGTCCTGTTGCGAAACTACCACCCCCGTTGGAAGATGGGTGATGCGAACAGCGCTGTCTGTCGTGTTTACTGATTGGCCACCGGGGCCAGATGAACGAAACACATCAATGCGCAAATCTTTATCTTCAATTTTAATATCCACTTCTTCGGCTTCAGGCAAAACTGCCACGGTGGCAGCAGATGTGTGGATGCGGCCTTGTGTTTCAGTTGCAGGCACACGTTGAACACGGTGCACGCCAGACTCAAATTTCAAATGGGCATAAGCTCCAGAGCCAAAGATGTTGGCGATAATTTCTTTATATCCGCCATGTTCACCATCGCTGGCTGAAATGATTTCCACTTTCCAATTTTTAAAAGCGGAATAGCGTTGATACATGCGAAACAAATCGCCGGCAAAAATTGCTGCTTCATCACCACCAGTTCCGGCGCGCACTTCAAGAATAACGTTGCGTTCGTCGGCTGAATCTTTGGGCAGCAATAAAATGCGCATGTCGTTTTCAAGGTGGATGATGCGCTCTTCCAGCAACGGCTTTTCAGCCTCTGCCATTTGACCCATTTCGCCGCCAGCGTTCAGCATTTCAAGCAGGCCTTCACGCTCGATATAAGCATTGCGCAAGGCCAAAGCGCCTTTGGCCATGGGGGCCAGCTCTGAATATTCTTTTGAATTTTTGACAAAGGCTTCGCCCGTTGCCCCGCTTGATAAAGCGTGTTCCACGCCCGCAAAGCGTTCGATGATGCGATCTAATTTTTGTTGTTGAATGGAGGCCATGTCGATGTGGCCTTTAGACAAACTGGGCTAAAGCCTCAAGAGGCAAGGGCCGGAATTATGCCAAGGGCCAAATCAATCATGCGGTTGTGGCTTGCATCGGCTTCACCGATCAGGGCCACAGCAGTAATTGCCGTGAGCAAGCTGAAGATCATAAATTTTTTCATCTGTTGTCCGTCCTTGATTATAAATTTGCCCAAGGATTTCGTTCACATGTTGAAAATATTGTGATTTCTTCGTGGCAGAATGGTTAGCGCCCAACTGGGCTGGTCAATTAACTACCACGAAAGAGATTTTAGCAACGCCCGCACCTGCAAGGCCGATGACGCGGGCGGCACCCAAGCTTAAATCCAAAACACGCCCCCTAATGAAGGGGCCACGATCATTCACGCGTACAATGACAAATTTGCCGTTGCGAAGATTGGTCACTTTCAGTTTCGTGCCGAAAGCCAAGTGGCGATGAGCAGCCGTCAAACCCATGGGCTTGAAGTGCTCTCCGTTGGCGGTAAACCGCCCGGATTTGTAATAAGAAGCCCAACCCGTTGAAGCCTCTGCCGTTGCCACCATCATCATTGCCGCAAGCGCGGCGGAAAATAAAAATTTCATCATGTCCCCGTTATGTTGCGGTGCACCATAACAGCAATTATGTTCACAATGTGGCAGCAAGACTGACCAAAAAATTCGCCTAGACATGCGCCTAGACATGGGGGACCAACACGCTTAGAGCCTCAAAACAGACAAATGCCTATCCGCGCTCGACGGATTTTCAGAAAGGATGGCACAGATGGTATTTCCGCCAAATTATAATCAAGAACGCAAAAGCCGCGACAATGCCAAGCAACGTAAGGCTTTAGAGAAACAGCAAAAGCGCGACGAAAAATCAGCGCAACGCAAGTTTGAAAATACCGAAACACATGAGGCGCCAATGTCGCCTGAACCGAAAGATGATTGATCATGGCCAAGAAAGCCAAAAAAGTTGAAGATAATTTCGTGATGTTTGATGTGGTCTATGAAGACGGCACAAAATCATCGCGCCGCAAAGTGAATGCTGCGGGCCTCGACAAGGATGAGATTGAAGATCACGCCCGCACAGAGATTATGACGCAAGATCGCAAGATTGCGGAAATGTCGGGAAAGCCCCGCGGCAACATAAAAGAGCTGGTGCGTTCGCCCTAATTGCTTGTCACGCGCGAGCGATATTGTTCAATAAACATTGAAGCTGCATCCTCCGCGCTGCGCAATGCGCCTTCAAGATAGCCTTGCAATTCACCGCTGCTGGCCTCTCCGATGGTCGACCAGCGAAGGCCGCCCTTGTTGATTAAAAGCTCGGCCTCTTCGCCGGGCCTTAAAGCGCCTGAATAACTCATCGGGGCTTCGTTGCGTTCTGCGCCCACAAAATGAGCGCGAATGCCCGGTGCTGCAATTTCCAAAACACGTAGAATGCGTTCAACGCGTTCGGCAGTTGCTGCCTCGCCCACCGGAATGGGGCCGTTCAAAACTGTCAACAATCCGGCTCCGCTTTGGCCCGTGCTTGATGGCCAAATCTGCTCGCCCGAGTCTGTCAGTAGAATTCCCTGATAGCGATAGTGCTGATGAAAGCCTTTCTCAAACTTCAAATGCAATTTAGTGCCGCGCCCATAGGTGGCATCACGCGCCATTTCCAAGGCCTTCATCGAAACACCCTCAACTTCAACTTCTATTTTGCGAAGGCTGTGCAAGGGTGCTGCAAAAAACAGCGTGTGGGCCCGATAGCTCTCCACCCTGTCAAACGGGTTACGCGCCAATGCCGTGATATGGTCGCTGCCACTATCTTTGATGTTGAAAACTTGCCTGCCATATTCAATATGGCCGCGACAGGAAGCTTCGAGCTTTTCAAACACTTGGCCTGCACCACCGGGCACCGTGTAAGCCTCATCAGCGTTGGGGATAAGCGCAAACGTTCCATTGGTTGGGCCAACATGCAAATATTCAAACAACACGTGTAGGTTCAAATGCTCAAGCTTGCGGCCATATTCACTCCAAAAAAATGAATGCATAATTGCCTTTAAGTTTTTATCGGCACCAATGCGGGTGAAATATTCGGCAATGCTTTCATTGATAAACCGTGGATCTCGATTTTGAATTTCGATATTGCTCCATTGCACATAGTCGGCGGCGAATTGTGTGAATGCCTGTGAATTTGTAGAGAATAGAAATTCCTCCATTTCGGCTTGCTTATAAATGCGGCCCGCATAAAAATAATGCATGGCATCAACGCCCGGCTTTAAGCGGCGAACATATTGGATTCCAAACTTGTTCAACAAGCCAATCATCAAACGATCTGTAGAATTGATCAGGTTTGCGCCTTCATCCAAAACCAAACCCAGATGGGTGGCTCTTTCAGGCCTTGAATAGACGCGGCCGCCTGCGTGGTTTTGGGATTCCAAAACCACATAGCGAATTCCGGCTTGGCGCAACCGATCTGCCGCATAGAGGCCTGCAGCCCCTGCGCCGATGATCAATGCGTCAGTTTCAAAGGAACGCGGAATTTCCAACTCCTACCAATGTATTCTATGTGGGGGTAAGGGCAGTGCAAGGTCAAGTTCTGGTCGCTGCAATTCAGCGTGATGTATTTTGTGAGATTGCACATGGGTATTTTCACAACTGATCACATTTGCGTATACTGTCTTGGAAGTTAAACTCGCGCTGACTATCTTGGACCTTGTGAAGGAGAAGAGGAAAAAATGAAAACCTACGCAAAAACCAAAGAAGCCGTTGCAGCTCTAACGCCAGAGCAGTTCCGCGTGACACAAAACAGCGGCACTGAACGACCATGGACTGGCGAATATGTCGAAAACAAAGATGAAGGCATCTATGTTGACA